>NZ_JBHSEL010000113.1:0-25410 GCF_042653845.1 Daeguia caeni
TCACGCCGAGCGGTTTCAGTCCATGTCATCTGATCCTCCGTAGTTTTTGTAAACATAGAGAATCATAAACTACTGAAATCGCTAAACTTAATTTTAGGGCGGGCTCTTATATTGAAGAACACACAGAAATCCCTAATAATGGCTTCCATGTAATACAATATGGAGTAAACATGCGCATCGTATTGTGGATTCTGACCTGGCTTTTTGGCGTGGCATGCGGGCTGTCAATTGCGAGCTGGCTGCTTGCCAATGAACGGATTGGCGATGCGATCGTATTTTTGTACACAACCAATATTGTTGCAATTGTTTTGCTTGTCACACTGATTTATGTCTTTATAAAACATGTTAGAAGACGGAAATCATAATCTATTTCCAATATGATCCATATATTAATCAAACAATTATGGAGCAATCAGCCACTTTAAATAATATTTATATTATTTAGTAGTTATCAATGTTGTATTTTGTATAGTAAAAGTATTTATATTATTTGCAACAAATTGGACGGAATAGACTTCACCCTGTTCATTAGGGGTTGATATGCATTCAACAACCGTTCTGAATGTTTTCATCGTACAGCGTGATCCACCCATTAACCAGGTATTGCTTGTGTTAGCATCAAATTGTCCGATAATCACATCATCTAAATATATATTCTTTCCATCTTCTGTTTTCAAAGTCATTCTTTCAGCAAATGCAAAGTTCATTTTACCTGTGTTTTCTATGTTATATGTCGTAACAACTGTATTATTCCAAACATATGGCGTGCACCCATCCCAAACATATTCAGATTTATTTCGAGCAACATAAAAACATAAATCATTCTTATTTAAAGCAAATGTTTTCACATCTCCTATGTTATTTTCGTTGGGTGGATTTTGACCGCCTGAAATAAATCTCCATTGTATCTCAAATGCCCCATTTTCAGCAAGTGTAACTTTATTATTTGCTGCATTAATAGTAACATAATTATAATGATAAGTAGCAGCATTACTTGTGTTTACCATTTCAACCTCATTTAACTGATCAATTTAAATATTATTCCAATATAATTATCACACCATCACTTATCAGATTAGTGCCAGAACTAACAGGCGAGTTATATCAATACGGATCGTGAACCCTTACACCAATCATCATGAATATATTCTTGACCTAAAAACCAGAAACAGCTTTTCAAAGAAACCCTGAAACAAAACCTCTGCAGCAGAGGCTGAACCCGGCAGCAGGAGGCGCAGTTACTTTAGAAAATTCCAGGAAAACGGGAACTGACTTGTTCCCAGAACAGCGAAAACAACAAGTTGAAGCAATTCAGCATTTCCGTATAAATCTGAACTGCTCCAGACCACCAAAGAATGGTCGTTTCACAAAATGAATAAGTTCTGGGGTCAGACTGTTGCGGGTGATACAACCCAGATGACCTCACACATGGCATCACCGATCGTCCAGAAGCGAACCATGGCTTGGGCGGGGAAAGCAAAACTGTCACCGGCATTGATCACAAACTGACGCCCATCAAGTTCAAGACCCAAAGTGCCGCTCAGGACAAGCCCGCATTTGCCGCCCTGATCATTGCAATAGGGCTCACCGGAATCCGCGCCCGGCTGCATGATGAAACGCAGCATCTGAATTTGCGGCTGTGTGTCGGGAGTCAGGATTTCCTTCCGCAATGCACCGGCATCATAGGTCAGTTCACGCCGGTTGTTCCGCCGCACCACAATATCACGATCATCAGCTTCCTGATCAGTATTACCCTCAAACAGCCACATGACCGGCATGCCCAAGGCATCGCAGATTGCACGCAAACTGCGGATCGAAGGGGAGGCCTGGCCACGCTCGACCTGACTCAGCATACCGACCGATATGCCAGCCTTTGTCGCCACATCCCGAAGCGACATTCCCCGCAATTTCCGGCGCAGCCGCAGACGCTCTCCAATCTCTGTTGGATGACGTTCGAACAGTCTAACCGTATCCGCCCCCATGCTGGGCTTCTCCTACATCATTCACTGAATGTCGACTTTATAATAATATTAAAAAAAGTTGACAATTTTTTTAATAGGATTTTATCTAATCGGACAAATCGTTTCCAATATCGATCATTCGCTGTTGCGCAGATTGGGAGTAGCGTGAAAATCGGATCGATCTGGAATAATGAAAGGGGGAGTTCATGCGTTTCTTTAAGGCAGCAGCCGTCTCGGCTTTGGTATTTGCATTTGCATCTTCTGCTATGGCACGCGATTTTACGATTGCTGGTTGGGGTGGCAACTATCAGGATGCACAGCGTGAAGCTTATTTCAACCAGTTCGCCAAGGATGAGAATCTGAAGATCACCGAGACCACCTATCTGGGTGGGCTTGCCGAACTGAAGACCATGGCTGAAACCGGCAATGTCATCTGGGATCTGGTGATCACTGAAGGTTCAACCCTGCAGATCGGTTGCGATGAGGGCCTGTTTGAAAAACTCGACTGGGACAAGATCGAGTTCAAGGATGAGCTTTTGAAGGATGCCGTCACCCCATGCGGTGCCGGCAATGTCGTCATTGGCAATGGCTTTGCCTATAATACCGAGCTCTTCAAAGAGCCACCGCAGGACTGGAAGGATTTCTTTGACCGGGAAAAATTCCCGGGCAAGCGCGGCATGCGCAACAATCCGATGTTCAACCTTGAATATGCGTTGATGGCCGATGGCGTGCCGCTCGACAAGATCTACGAGGTCCTGTCAACGCCGGAAGGCGTCGACCGCGCCTTTGCCAAGCTTGATACGATCAAGGATCTGCTGCAGTTCTGGGATGCTGGCTCCCAGCCTGTCGAATGGTTGGCTGCCGGCAATGTAACGCTGAGCACTGCCTATAATGGCCGCATCATCACGGCCAAAAAGGAAGGCAAGCCGATGGAATTTGTCTGGAAAAACCAGATCTATAACATCGATAACTGGGCAATTCCGGCCAATTCACCATACAAGGAGCAGGCACTGAAATTTTTCAGCATCGCCAATAATGCCCAGAACCAGGCCAAGTTTTCTGAACTCATGCCCTATGGCCCGACCAATACCAAAGCCATCGATCTAATCCCGGCCAATGTGGCCGAGGATCTGCCTGCGGGCAACAACATCAAGGATGCCCTGTTCCTCTCTGACGCCTTCTGGATCGACAATGCCGATGCGCTCAATGAGCGTTGGAGCAAGTGGGCGACACAATAATCGAATGAGCGGGCCGCCTGAAGCGGCGGCCCGATTCTTTGTTTTGATTATTTGAAAGGCGGCTTGGCATGGCGAAAGCTAGTCTTGGCGGGCAACGCAATGGGCTTGCAGCCCTGGCTCTGCTGATCATCCCATTGAGCGTCTATCTTCTGCTTTATCTGGTTCCGCTTGGCTCGATCGTGTCGGTCAGTGTCGACAACAGCGATATGAGCAATCGTTTCCCGACGCTCAGACAGGTCATTTCCGGCGATGACGCCGACAAGAAGGCGGCAGCCCTTCTCACGGACATGGCGGCGATGGATACGAAAGCCCAGGGTGAAACCGCCCGCATGCTCAATCAGGAACTGCCCGGATTTCGTACCCTCTTTCTCAACACGCTGCGCAATGCCGACAAGATCGAACCAACCGCCAAGGGGCTTGTCGATTTTGACAAAAAATGGAGCGAACAGAAATATTGGGACGTGCTCAAAACCAATGCCGTCCGTTTCACGCTCCGCCATTATGAAAAGGCAACCGGCATAAATTTTGGTGCTTCCAGCTCGGCCAGCAATACCGAAGGCGGCGACATCTATGTGCAGATCATGTTGCGCACACTGATGATCTCCGCACAGGTGACGCTGCTGACATTGCTCATCGGCTATCCGCTCGCTTATGCCGTCGCCAATGGCGGCCCGCGCCTTGCCGGCACAGTGCTGACCCTCATCCTCTTGAGTTTCTGGATTTCCATTCTGGTGCGCACAACCGCCTGGGTGGTTCTGCTCCAGACCAATGGCATCGTCAACAATTTTCTGGTCTGGCTTGGCGTGATAGCCGAACCGATGCAGCTCATCTTCAACCGTTTTGGCGCGCTTGTCGCCATGACCCATGTGCTGCTGCCCTTTGCCGTCATTCCGATGATGAATGTCATGCGCACCATACCGCGCTCGCAGGCTGACGCCTCACGCAGCCTAGGTGCTGGCGGCATTGAAACCTTCCTGCGCGTCTATTTTCCGCAGAGCCTGCGCGGCGTCTTTGTCGGTGGCGGAACGGTCTTCATTCTGGCCCTTGGCTTCTATGTCACGCCGGCGCTCACCGGCGGTCCGGGTGACCAGATGCTGTCCTATTACATTGCCGATTTCGTCAAGCGCAGCCTGAACTGGGGCATGGCGTCTGCACTTTCGGTCATGTTGCTCAGTGTCCTCATCATTTCCATGTCGCTCTACGGCGTTGTGCGCTGGATCGCTGCAAGCAAGAGGAGGGTTGCCTGATGTCCCGCGTCATCTATTGGACGAGCCTCACTCTGGCGCTGGCCTTCATGGTTCTGCCAATGCTGTTCGTCTTTCCGCTCGCCTTCAACACAAGCTCCTTCCTGACCTATCCCATGGAAGGATTCACTTTTGACTGGTTCCTCACGGTATTCACACAGCCGCACTGGACGCATGCCTTTTTCAACAGTATCAAGGTTGCCTGCGGCGCAATGGTGATTGCCGTGCTGATCGGCGGTCTTGCCGCCATGGGCGTGATGCTTACCAACCGCCTGTCGCAGATCGTACTGTCGGCGCTGTTCGTCTCGCCAATCGTTATCCCCAGTATCGTGATCGGCGTGGCCTTTGCTTATGTCTTTGGCCGTGTCGGGCTTTCGGGCAGCTACTGGTCGTTGGCGTTAGCCCATGCAATTCTCGGCGCGCCGCTTGTGTTCCTATCGGTCATGACATCGCTGAAAGGGCTTGATCCCGATCTCGATCGAGCCGCGGCCTCGCTTGGCAGTTCACGCAATTACCGCTTCTGGCATGTCACCCTGCCGCTGACGGCGCCGGGCTTCCTCGCCGGAGCACTGTTTGCCTTCGTGACATCCTTCGATGAGGTGGTCGTGGCGCTGTTTCTTGCCTCGCCGCAATCAACAACCCTGCCGATCGCCCTGTTCGCAGCCCTGCGTGACCGGCTTCAGCCGTCCATCGTTGTCATCGCACTCATCCTTTCCTTGATCAGTCTCTTCTTCCTTCTGCTCCTGAACAAGGCTCAAAAGAGCGCCAGCAAACGGAAGATCTGAGCATCAATTGGAACGCACATCATGGCTTTCATAGAGATTCAGAATATCAATAAGTTCTACGGCGAGGCTCAGGCCCTGTTTGATGTTTCCGCCTCGATCGAGAAAGGCGAATTTGTAACCCTGCTTGGGCCATCGGGATCGGGCAAGACGACACTGCTGAAAATCCTTGCCGGTTTTGAGCCGGTCAGTTCCGGTCAGATCCTGATGGATGGGCGCGACATTTCCAGGCTTCCGCCGGAAAAGCGCAATTTCGGCTTGGTCTTTCAGGGTTATGCCCTGTTTCCGCATATGACGGTCTTCAACAATATAGCCTATCCGCTGCGTGTGCGTCGAATGGGCAAGGAAGAGATTGCAACCAGAGTGGCGGCCATGCTTGATCTGGTACAGCTCAGCAAATTCGCCCATCGCAAGCCAAGCGAACTGTCAGGCGGTCAGCAGCAGCGTGTGGCGCTTGCCCGTGCGCTCGTCTTCAAGCCGGATCTGCTTTTGCTGGATGAGCCGATGTCCGCACTCGACAAGAAGCTGCGCGTTGATCTGCAGGAGGAGCTGCGCGAGATCCACCAGACCCTCGGCACGACCTTCATCAATGTCACGCATGATCAGGAAGAGGCGATGCATATGTCTGACCGCATCGCCGTCATGAATCAGGGCCGCATCGTGCAATATGCAACCGCCTTTGATCTCTATCGCCACCCCAAGACGCGCTTTGTCGCCGATTTCATTGGCAAATCGAACCTCATCGAGGGTGAAGTCACGAAAGGAGGGGTTGATGGTGAAATCATCTTCAGCGGCCATGGCATCCGCGTTCCGATGAAGAGCGATTTTGCCACGGCCCAGGCGACACTGATGCTGCGCCCGGAAGACATCAGCATCGATCTTCAGCCAGCAGGCCAGGGCCAGGTTTCGCTTGCAGGCGAAGTGGTCAATTCAACCTATTCCGGGGATCGCGCACTGTACAGCGTGCGTGTCGGCGACGGCCTGCTCATCAGCGTATATGGCGCTGCCCGCACCGGCATTCATGCCAATGGCGCCCAGGTTTTTCTCAATTTCAGGGCTGAAGACAGCCTTCTGCTCCCCTGACCCTTCAAGGAGAATACAGTGTCCCGTCTGAAAGGCATTTCCACACATGAACTCATCGCAACCAATGTCAGCCGCCCGGATCCGGCACGCGTGCTGAAGGGTAACCCTGAATTCACGACAGCCCCGTTCTATTCAAGTCATGTGCAGTCTGGCATCTGGACGGCAACGCCGGGCGAACACCGGGTTTCGCGCGATGAGAAGACGCATGAACATTTCTACATTCTGGAAGGCGAGATCGAGCTTGAGGAAGAAGGCTCCAACGAGGTGCGCAAGTTTGGCGCTGGCGACCTTGTGGTGATCGAGCCCAGCTTCCGCGGCATCTGGCGTACACTCAAGCCAGTCAGAAAACTCTATTTCACCGTCCATATCCAGTAAATCGTCCTGCATCAGCGAAGAGATGCAGGCGCTTCAGTAAAGGCATCGGGAGTAGCCATGAAAACGACACCATACTGGTGGGAAGACGCAGAACCACAACATGGCGAGCGCAGTTTCGACAAGAGTGACTGCTCGGTTCTGATCATTGGTGCGGGATATACCGGCCTGTCTGCGGCCATTACGCTGGCTGAAGAAGGCATTGGCAATATCTTCGTCGTGGATGCCATGCGCATTGGCGAGGGGGCAAGCTCACGCAATGGCGGCCAGCTTGGCAATTCGCCGAAATTCGATCTGGCCTATGCACAGCGCAAGTTTGGCGACAAGCGTGGGCGCGAAATCATTGAAGACTATGATGCATCCGTTTCATTCCTGATCAAACGGGCGCAATCACTGGGCGCAGATATCGATCTCAATCTGAACGGCTCTGTCGCCGGTGCACATTCCAGACAGGACTTTGCCCGGCTGCGCCAGATCCGCGACAGACTGCCCGCCGACAAACGCACGCAATTTGAGTTGATTGAGGAAAAGGACGTCCACCGCGTCCTCAAGACCGACATCTATCGCGGCGCGCTGTTGAGACATGACTGGGGCTCGCTGCATCCGGCGAAATATGTGAAAGCCCTTGCTGACCGCGCCCGCGCACTTGGCGTGCGCATCTTCACCGGCTGGCGCTATGGCGGGGCGGACAAGTCAGGCTCTGCCTATCTTGCACGATTGAGCCAGACCAATGACACCGGCACCGTACAGATCCGTGCGGATTCGGTTTTCATTGCCGTCAATGGCTATGCCGGCCCAGAGTTTCCGTGGCTGAGAAAGCGCATCATTCCGGTTCAGAGCTATATGATCGCCACCGAAGAGCTGCCTTTCGACATGCTGGAGGAGCTGATCCCGCAAAACCGTGTCGTCAACGACACCAAGCATATTCTTTATTATTTCCGTCGTTCGCCAGATGGAAAGCGCATTCTCTTTGGCGGCCGTGCAAGCTTCCGCAAGGCCAATGAACAGGAATCGGCCGTTGGCCTGCGCGCCTTCATGGAGCACACTTTCCCGTCGTTAAGAGGCGTGAAACTCACCCATTCCTGGCTTGGCAATGTATGCTTTGCCTATGACTTTGTCACTCATGCCGGCCGCTTGCCTGATGGGATCTATTATTCTTCCTGCTATAATGGCAATGGCGTTTCCATGGCCACCTATATCGGACATCGCATGGCGGAAATGATCCTGAACAAACCGGGCCATGACCGCGGCGTCATCAACACACACTTCCCGCGGCTCTATTGCTACAATGGCAATCCATGGTTCCTGCCGATCGTTGGCAGCTGGTACCGTTTCCTCGACAAGAAAGCCCGTTGGGGCGAAAAATGACATCGGAAACGCTCATGACTGCCACAGCCTTTCCCCATCTGTTCCAGCCAATCACTCTTGGCCGAAAGACAATCAAGAACCGTATCATGTCCTCTGGTCATGATACCTGCCTGCCTGAAAATGGTCTGGTTTCCGAAGCCTATATTGCCTATCAGGAAGCACGCGCCAGAGGCGGCGTCGGGCTGATTGTCACGCAGGTTGCCGGCATTCATGAGACAGCCCGCTATACTTCGCATCTGATCATGGCGACCAGTGACGACTGTATTGCGGGCTATCGCGCGCTTGCGGAAAAATGCCATGCGCATGGCGCCGTGGTTGTATCACAGCTTTTTCATCCCGGCCGCGAGATCATGGAAAGCGCTGACGGCCTTCTGGCGGTCGCCTATGCCCCGTCTCCGGTTCCGAATGAACGCTTTCATGTCATGCCACGGGCACTCGACAAGCCCCTCATCCGGGAAATCATTGATGGCTACGCTGCCGGTGCCCGCCGCATGCTGGTGGCAGGGCTGGACGGCGTTGAATATGTCGCCTCGCATGGCTATCTGCCGTCGCAGTTTCTGTCGGAAAAGACCAATCTGCGCACGGATGAGTATGGCGGCTCGCCGGAAAACCGCAGGCGCTTCCTGATTGAATGTCTGCAGGCCATGCGGGCAGCAACCCATGAGGACTTCATCATCGGCATGCGCATTTCGCTTGATGAAGATGATGAACAGCTTGGCATTACCGCAGATGAATGGCTGGCGGCGGTCCCATATCTCGACGGGCTGGTGGATTATTATTCCGTCACCTGCGGTACATCGGCAAGCCAGGGTGCTGCGATTCATATTACCGCGCCGATGACCTTCAAGGCGGCCTATGTTGCGCCCTATGCGGCGCGGCTCAAACAGGCGACAAAGGTGCCGGTGATCGTCACCGGACGCATCAACCAGCCACAGGAGGCAGAAAGCATCATCGCCAGTGGGCAGGCCGACATTTGCGGCATGACGCGCGCGCTGATCTGTGATCCGGACATGCCGCTCAAAGCAAGGAACGGCAAAATCGATGATATCCGCGCCTGCATTGCCTGCAATCAGGCCTGTATCGGTCATTTCCATCGCGGCCTGCCCATCTCCTGCATCCAGCACCCTGAAACCGGACGCGAACTGCAATTCGGCACATTGCCCAAAGCCGCAAAACCAAAACGTGTCATGGTGGTCGGCGGTGGGCCTGCTGGCATGAAGGCGGCAGCAACCGCCGCCCTGCGCGGCCATGAAGTCACGCTTTATGAAGCCGGCAGGCAGCTGGGCGGACAGGCGCTCCTGGCGCAGCTTCTGCCCGGCCGTGCGGAGTTTGGCGGCATCATCACCAATCTCAAGCGGGAATGTGAACTGGCAGGTGTGACGTTCTGCCTGAACCGGAAGGTCGACCGCGCGCTGATTGAAGCGGACAGGCCGGATGAGATCATCCTTGCCACCGGCGCCACGCCCTATTTCCCACCGCTTGAAGTCGATGACAGCGTGCGGATTCTGAGCGCATGGGATGTGCTGGAAAACCGGGAAAAGCCACGTGGCAATGTGGTGATTGCCGACTGGAAATCAGACTGGATTGGCGCCGGTCTTGCACAGAAACTGACGCAGGAAGGCCATTATGTGCGCCTTGCCATCAATTCACCCATGTTCGGCTCGCCCCTGCCCTTCTATGTGCGTGATAATCTGGCCGGAATATTGCACAAGCTGCAGGTGCAGATCACGCCCTATGCCCGCCTTTATGGCGCAGATCAGAGGACAGTCTATTTCCAGCATACGACATCAGGCGAGCCGATCATCCTTGAGGATGTTGACACGCTCGTATTGGCAACCGGACATCAGTCACGCACGGATTTCCTCGATACGCTTACCGGGCTCGACATAAGCTATACGATCATTGGCGATGCCATGGCGCCGCGTACAGCCGAAGAAGCCGTGTTTGAAGGCCTGAAGGCGGGCTGTTCCGTGTGATGACAGGTCTTTCCGGCAAGCCGTCAAAAGGCTCGCGTGGACGAAAGAGGCGACAATGTCTTGTCACCATAAGGGATGCCAGATTGTTCTGGCATCCCTGTTCGGGCGACATTTGCGTTTCAGGCTGCCTCGGTTTCTCTCAGGAAATCCGATACGGTCTTCATGCACAATTCGCGTTCCTCGACATGCGGCATGTGGCTTGAGTGCTCAAACAGCACCCATTTGCTGCCCTTGACATTGTCAACATAGGGTTTGACCACCAATGGAGTCGCCTCATCATGGCGGCCGGAAATGATCAGGGTTGGCGCCTGAATGAGATGGAGGCGATCTTCAATCGTCCAGTCCTTCATCGTACCGATCACATGGAATTCGGTCGGGCCATTCATGTTGCGATAGACGGTATTGTCTTCATCCATGATGGCGAAGGTGCGCGCAACCTCGGCCGGCCATGGATTGACCCGGCAGACATGGCGATCATAGAAAACGCGCGAGGCGGCAATATATTCCGGATCAGTCAGCGTGCCGGCCTTTTCATGCTTGAGAAGCGTTTCCTGCACATCGGCGGGCAATTCAAGACGCAGACGGTTGGCTTCGGCAACCCATGTATGCATATTGGCCGGAGAATTGGCGATGACCAGTGCCTTGAGCCCCTGCGGCTGACGTACGGCGTGTTCTGCGCCCAACATGCCGCCCCAGGACTGGCCAAGAAAGGCATAGTGATCCTGAATGCCCAGATGTTTCAGCAGGCAATCCAGCTCTTCCAGGAACAGGTCCACCGTCCAGAAATCAGCTCCCTTGTCGACAAGGCGGGTGGAGTTTCCGTTGCCAAGCTGGTCATAGTGAATGACCGCGCGTCCATCGAGTTCGGCAATGTCCTTGAAGGCGTCCACATAGTCATGTGTGCAACCGGGACCACCATGCGCCACAACGAGCGGAAGTTTTCCTGAATCGAGCGAGCCGGTAATGCGATACCAGGTCTTGTAATCACGGAAAGGCATGAAGCCTTCCGTTTGCTTGGGCGAAGCCATTTGGTCCTCCATTTGCTGTTTTTGGAGAACCATAACGCCGCTTTTTGAGCCGCGGCAGCTATCATAACTTATAGGTCGGTTTGCTCACGCATCCAGAAGCCGGGCACGGGTTGCGCGTACAACTGCCTGTGTGCGGTTCTTCGCTCCAAGTTTCCGCGCCGCGGCGTTGAGATGCATCACCACCGTTGGCACAGAGCGATCAATAATGCGCGAGATTTCCTTGGCCGACAGGCCCTCTGCCGCATAGCGCAGGCATTCACGCTCGCGCTCGGTCAGATGCACCTTGCCCATGCCCCGCGCCTGCTCATCAAACAGCGCAAAGGCCGCGTCATGAAAGACCTGCGCCATCAGGTTGAATTCCGCGACATAGCGCAAGGCGCGCTGCCTGAAATCCGCACGCGGACCAGAAAAGATACCCGTCACGGTCGCATAAGCCCCATGTGGCATATGGATGGGTACCGTGACGCCTGCCGATATATCGCGCTCATGCAGGTAATGCGCGACGGGAGCAGTGTCTTCCGTCATGAATGGCCGCAACAGGGATTCAGATTTTTCGTCATAGTTCCAGTAGAAGGGCATCGAGGCACGGCAGGCGAGCCGTTGCACCGGATCAATGCGGTAATAGCCCTTCTTGGCCCAATATTCTGCCATGTCATCGCTGACATTACGCAGTTTCATCAACGATGGTCCCATCATCTCGCCATGCATGTCGAAGGTGGATGGCGAGTAATCATAAATAAGGGCCTCAAAGCCAAGCGGCTTCATGGCCTGAAAGATCGCATCAATACAACCGTCGAGCGTTTTGTGAGCTGCGAAAGCCTGTCTGAAGTTTTCGATCTGATCCAGCATCCTGATCTCCGAAACTTCCTCCCACCAAGTGGCCCCTCCCAAAGCCCGTGTGTTCACCCTATCACTTTTTATAGCTGGTACAGATTAGTTATTCGGTTCAAAATCAAAAGAAAAATGATGATGACAATTCGACGCGGCAAACGGGTCGAAACAATGATCGGGGAACATATGTGGCGTGAAATGCGGCCGGATAACCGGTATGAAGTGCCTGTGGGCGCTCATAAGGTGATTGCCTACAGTTTTGGAACTGGCGACGACGTCATTCTTTGCCTCAATGGTGGGCCGGGCCTGCCCTGCGATTATCTCCGGGATGCACATTCCTGCATGGTGGATGAAGGTTATCGGGTTGTCGCCTTCGACCAGCTTGGCACGGGCGCATCGGATCGTCCGACCGACACATCCCTGTGGACAATCGAGCGCTATGTCGAAGAAGTAGAGACCGTCCGCCAGACTCTTGGCCTTGGCAAGGTGCATCTGCTTGGCCATTCATGGGGCGGCTGGCTCGGCATTGAATATGCCCTGACCTATCCAGAAAATCTGAAGACTCTCATTCTTGAGGATACGGTCGCCGACATTCCGCATCTGGTCAGCGAACTGGAGCGACTGCGCAGTGCGCTTGGATCCGAAACCGTTGCCATGATGCAGAAGCATGAGGCAGAGGGCACGCTGGATCATCCGGAATATGCCGCAGCGATCACGATCCTCAACTATCGTCACGTCTGCCGTCTGCCCGAATGGCCTGCCCCGGTCAAGCGCTCGCTTGATGACTGGAACATGGGCCCCTATTGCACCATGCAGGGGCCAAATGAATTCCTCTATACCGGCAACCTGAAAGACTGGAACCGCATTGCCGATATGGGCAAGCTGAAAATGCCGGTGCTGATTACCGTTGGTGAACATGATGAACTCACGCCGGCCTGTGCCTTGCGCATGAAAATGGCTTTGAAAAACGCTGAACTGCATGTACTGCGCAATGCCAGCCATATGCCATTTTATGAAAATCCGACTGATTATTATCCGGTGTTAACCGGCTTTCTCAATCGGCATCGTTCCTCTCGTTAAGAGGACCATCAGGGAGAAACTGCGCAGCCCATGCATCGTTTCCAGTTCGTCCTCCGTCGACCGCTGCAATTATTGCCAGTGCTGTTCGGCATCAGTGTCATCACCTTTATTCTGGTCAGGCTTATTCCGGGTGATCCGGCGCGCGTTTTGCTCGGCACGCGCGCAACACCTACGGCAATTGCCAATATTCGCGCGCAATATGGCCTCGATGAGCCATTGTGGCTTCAGTACTTCTATTTCCTGCGCAACATCGCCCATGGCGAAATGGGCAAGTCGATCCTGTTCAAGATTGACGTGTTGAAGTTGATTGCAACCCGTATTGAGCCGACATTGATGCTGGTGATCTGCAGCGTCATCCTGTCCATTCTCATTGCCGTGCCAATGGCAGCGATTGCCGCCCGCAACAATGGCAAACTGAGCGACCATGTCATCCGCACGGTCTCGACCTTCGGCATCGGCTTTCCGCCCTTCTGGCTGGCGTTGATGCTGATCATCCTGTTCAGCGTGAAACTCGATCTGCTGCCGGTTTCCGGCTATGGCAATACGCTGAAGGAAAAGCTTGCCCATCTGATCCTGCCAAGCCTGACGATCGCGCTGTCACTTTCGACCGTGCTTGCCCGCAGCCTGCGCGCCGCAATGATCCAAGCTCTGAATTCGGATGTTGCAACGGCTGCACGTGCGCGCGGCATGCCGGAAAATATCGTCTTCTGGCGACATGTCCTGCCAAACTCGCTTGTGCCGACGGTCAATCTGCTTGCCGTCAATATTGGCTGGCTGATTGGCGGCACCGTGGTTGTGGAAAGCGTTTTTGCTCTGCCCGGCATGGGACAGCTTCTGGTGCGCGCCATTTTCTCGCGCGACTATATGGTGGTGCAGGGTGTCGCGATGGTTTTCGCCTGCGCAACCGTCATCGTGAATTTTCTGGCAGATATTGCGACTGTCGTCCTTGATCCAAGGGTGAAGCTATGAACGCGCGTCCACTGGTCTTGAACCTTGTTAACTGGAGGTTGTTCCTTGGCCGTCGTACGACCTTGGCGATCGGAACCGGCATTCTCGCCTTTTTCGTGCTGCTTGCTTTTGCTGCCCCTCTGATCGCACCCTATGATCCCATCCTGCAGAATGCCGACATGCGCCTGCAAGCGCCCTCCTGGCTGCATCCATTCGGCACGGACAATTTTGGCCGCGATATTCTGTCCCGCGTCATCTGGGGCACACGTATCGACCTTCAGATCGCGATCCTGGGTGTGATCTTCCCCTTTGTCATTGGCACGGTGATAGGCACGGTTGCCGGTTTCCTTGGCGGCATCATCGATACGATCTTCATGCGCATCATCGACATCATCCTCGCCTTTCCGTTTCTGGTGCTGATGCTGTCCATCATCGCGATTCTGGGGCCGGGACTGACCAGCTTCTATATCGCCATGGCGCTTGTCGGCTGGGTGTCCTATGCCCGCCTTGTCCGGGCACAGATACTGGTGATCAAGTCCATGGACTATGCCGTTGCCGCTGAAAGCCTTGGCTTCAGCCGTTTCCGCATCATGTTCCGCCACCTCCTGCCCAATGCGATTGCCGGCTCCCTGGTCTTTGTCATGTCGGACGCAGTGCTGGTGCTGCTCAATGGTGCAGCGATCAGCTATCTCGGTCTGGGTGTGCAGCCACCTGTTGCCGAATGGGGCGTCATGGTTGCCGAAGGTCAGCCATTCGTGACAACCGCATGGTGGATCACCTTGTTCCCGGGGCTTTCGATCGTGCTGCTTGCCTTCGGCTTCAGCATGCTGGGCGATGGATTGGGTGAAGCTCTGGGAGTATACGAATGACCAAACCCGTTCTCTCCATCCAGAATCTTGTGGTCGATGCGGAACTGCCCGATGAAAAGCGGCGCCTGATCGATGGGGTTTCGCTTGAGCTCAACAAAGGCGAGATTCTTGGCCTCGTCGGCGAAAGCGGTTCCGGCAAAAGCCTGCTCTGCCGCTCGATTGTCCGCCTGTTGCCCTCCTCCGTCATCAAGATCAATGGCGGCTCAGTCATGCTAGGTGACAGAAATCTGGTAGAGGCCAGCGAAGCCGACATGCTTGCCGTGCGCGGCGGCAAGATCGGCATGATCTTCCAGAACCCGACCAGCCACCTTGACCCGGTCATGAGCATTGGCGACCAGATCGCGGAAGGCATTCGCTTCCATAAGGGGCTGGACAAGGCCAAGGCCCGGGAAGCTGCGATTGAAATCATGCGGCAGGTCGGCTTTTCCGCGCCAGAACGGCAATATGCCAATTATCCGCATGAGTTTTCAGGTGGCATGCGCCAGCGCGCGATGATTGCAATCGCCCTTTCCTGTGATCCGGAAATCCTGATTGCCGATGAGCCGACAACCGCGCTTGATGTGACGATTCAAGCGCAGATCCTGCAGCTTCTGATGCATATTCGCGATCAACGCGGACTGTCCATCATCCTGATCACCCATGATCTTGGCGTGGTTGCGCAAACCTGTGACCGCATTGCCGTGATGCGTCATGGCAAATTGCTGGAGCAAGGGCAGAAACAGGATGTGCTACGCCATCCGTGCGATCCTTATACGCGTAATCTCATTGCCAGCCATCCATCCATGCCCGAAACCGTTGCGGCGCAGCCCGAAATCATTCAAGGCAGGGTGCCCCTGTTACAGGTCAATGATCTGCATGTGCGCTATCCAGTTGCGGGTGGTTTTTTCAAAACCCGCACAACAAGCGCCTTGAAGGGCGTGAGCCTTGAAGTTTTTGCGGGTGAAACTGTCGGCATTGTCGGCGAATCCGGCAGCGGCAAGAGTACGCTTGCCCGTGCAATCTTGGGCCTCGCGCCGATTTCGGAAGGCAGCGTCACCTTCAACGGGCTGACCTTGAGCGCGGTACGCAAGGAAGCGCGTCCAGCCTTGCGCCGCGATGCGGCCATGGTGTTTCAGGATCCGTTCAATTCACTCAATCCGCGCATGACGATAGGCGACACGCTGGCCGAAGTCCTGCGCGTGCAGGGCAAGGTTGAGGAAGACAGAATACCTGAGCGGATCAATGAACTGCTTGATCTCGTTGGGCTCGACCCGAGTTTTGCCGCGCGCAAGCCGCGTAGCATGAGTGGCGGCCAGTGCCAGCGCGCAGGCATTGCACGCGCACTTGCGGTTGATCCCCAGCTCATCATCGCCGACGAATGTATTGCCGCACTCGATGTGACGATCCAGGCGCAGATCGTCGATCTCTTTCGCGAACTCAAGAGCAAGATGCAGTTGACCCTGCTTTTCATCGCGCATGATCTCGCTGTCGTTCGCAATCTGTGTGAACGGGTTGTGGTGATGTATCACGGCAAGATTGTTGAAGAAGGGCCAAGTGCCGAGGTCTTCACCAATCCGAAACAGGATTACACGCGGGCGCTCATTGATGCTATACCCGATATCGATCCCGCCAACTCATTGTTTGAAAAACGCATTCTAGCGGAAGCATCCTGAATTCACATCCAATGATGTGCAATCATCCAAAGTCCAAAGGGGAAATAGAGATATGCTGAAAAAGTGGATGAAAATCGGTCTCGTCACGGTCATGACGAGCGTGACGCTGGGTGCAGCCATCGCGGAAGCTGCCGGTGTCCTGACGATCGGCCGCCGTGAGGACTCCCAGACATTCGACCCGATCAAGACGGCACAGAACATTGACAACTGGGTGTTTTCCAACGTCTATGACGTGTTGGTACGCGTCGACAAGACCGGCACCAAGCTTGAACCGGGTCTGGCTGAAAGCTGGACGATTTCCGACGATGGCCTGACCTATACGTTCAAGATCCGCGACGCGAAATTCTCGGATGGATCACCGATCACCGCTGAAGATGCAGCCTTCTCGCTGCTGCGCATTCGCGACAATCCCGGTTCTCTCTGGAGTGACTCTTATAGCGTCATTGATACAGCTGAAGCGGTTGACCCGAAAACCCTTGTCGTCAAGCTGAAGTCGCCTTCGGCACCTTTTCTTTCGACGCTGGCCCTGCCCAATGTGTCTGTCCTGTCCAAGAAGGGCATGGAAGAACTGGGTGAGGATGGCTATGCAGAAAAGCCGATCGCATCGGGTGCCTTTGTGGTTGATGAATGGCGCCGTGGTGATCGTGTCATCCTGAAGAAGAACCCGCATTTCTGGGAAGCTGACCGCGTCAAGCTGGATGGTGTCGAATGGATTTCGGTGCCGGATGACAATACGCGCATGCTCAACGTTCAGGCCGGCCAGCTCGATGCCGCCATCTTCGTTCCCTTTGCCCGTGTTGCAGAACTCAAGAAAGACCCCAATCTCAAGATCATTGAAGATACGTCAACGCGCGAAGACCATCTTCTGATCAATCATGAACATGGCGCTCTTGCCAAGAAGGAAGTGCGCCAGGCTCTCGACATGGCCATCGACAAGCAGGCTATCGTTGATACGGTCACCTTTGGCATTGGTCAGGTCGCAAATTCCTATATTCCGAAAGGCGCGCTTTATCACTATGCCGACAATCTGAAACGTCCTTATGACCCGGAAAAGGCAAAGCAGATGCTGGCCGAGGCAGGCGCATCGGATCTGACGCTCAACTATATCGTCAATGCGGGCAACGAAACCGACGAGCAGATCGCCGTTCTGCTGCAGCAGCAGCTTGAGAAGGCTGGCGTCAAGGTCAACCTGCAGAAGGTCGATCCAAGCCAGACCTGGGGCATGCTGATTGATGGCGACTACGATATTTCGGTCATGTATTGGACGAATGACGTGCTCGACCCGGATCAGAAAACCACCTTCGTATTGGGTCATGACACCAATATGAACTACATGACCCGCTACAATAATGAAAAGGTGAAGGAACTGGTCGCGGCTGCGCGTCTGGAAACCGATCCGGAAAAGCGTGAGCAGATGTATATTGATCTGCAGAAAATGGCGAAAGACGACGTCCACTGGATCGACCTCTATTACAGCCCATATATCAACGTCACGCGCACCAATATTGAAAACTTCCATCAGAATCCGCTCGGACGTTTCTTCCTGGAAGACACGATAAAGAACTGATCCAATAATTCTGATCAAAATCTTGTCCGGGAAAGGTGTGGCGGGTTTAACCCGCCACATTCTTTTGGACAGTTCCAGGAAAAGCGCGAGCCGGTTTTCCATCCGCAACAGCGGAAAAATCATATGTCAGAACAATTGAGAGTTTCCGTGAATATGCACCTGTTTTCCTGATGCACCGCTCACGAACAAACTGAAAGAATTCCGCGCCTGTGTCTGCTTTGCAGTCACCATTCAGCAGTCTTGCCAAAATGATCCTATCCTCTTTATAGGATAATTCACATTGCACTGATGTACTGCATCCTGAAATCTGCAGGCTGCGGTTTATTAGGATTTAATCACAGACCGAAGCAGACATTTCAATGTATACCAGCGTCATCATTTTCATCCTTGTCTATCTGGCCATGGGGCTGGGCAAGCTTCCCTATTTCAATGTTGACAGAACCGGGGCTGCATTGCTTGGCGCATTGGCATTGATTGTTGCTGGTCGCATCAGCCCTGAAGCTGCATGGGCTGCAATTGATTACAAGACCATCTGGCTTCTGTTTGGTCTGATGGTCATTTCCGGTGCCTTCACCCTTTCCGGCTTTTATGACTGGACAGCTTTCAAGGTCGCCAGCCTGCCGCTCAAGCCCAGCATGTTGCTGGCCGTCATCATCATCATGGGCGCGGTTCTGTCGTCCTTGCTAACGAATGACGTCGTTGTCCTGTCAATGAGCCCGCTTCTGGTTTCCGTGACGCTGGCGCGCAGGCTGAATCCTGTGCCCTTTCTCCTGGCCTTTTGCTTTGCCGCCAATGCAGGTTCTGCCGGAACCCTGATCGGCAGCCCGCAGAACATGATCATCGCACAGGCGCTTGATCTCTCCTTCAACCAGTTCTTTCTGTGGGCTGGTCTGCCGGCCATTCTTTCCCTGCTCCTGATCTGGGCTATCCTGAACCTGCAATTCAAGAACAAATGGACACTGGCAACACCGCAAAAGACGTCACAGGCTTCCATTGGATTCAAGCTTGATCATGTTGAAGTGATCAAGGCCGGCATTGTGGCGACCATCGTTATCATCGCCCTGATCCTTGACATCTGGCCAAAGGAAATTGTTGCCTTGGCCGGCGCCGGCGTTTTGCTGCTTAACCGAAGCCTGTCCTCGCAAGATGTGCTGAAGCAGGTCGATGGCAATCTGCTCCTGCTGATGATCGGGCTGTTTATCTGTAATCAGGCCATTGCCAATACAGGCCTGATCCAGTCCCTGTTTGCAAGCCTCAAGGAAATCGGCTTTGACATAAACCACCCGCTGTCGCTCTATGCCGTCAGTGCCATTTTGAGTGACCTTGTGGGCAATAATCCGGCTGTCATGTTGCTGACGCCCTATATACCACACAATGAATTTTCGGCCTTGCTCGGCGCTTCACTGGCGCTCGCCACTGGCTTCTCCAGTAATCTTATCATCTTTGGCAGCCTTGCCGGCATCATTGTTGTTGAGCAGGCCGCCAAATGCGGCATTCAGATCAGCTTTGGTGCCTTCGCGCGTTCCGGTGTTCCGGTGACCCTTGCCACATTGCTTCTGGGCGTGATCTGGATTCTGGCCGCCCATGTCTATATCCAGATTTAGCACCTATTTCAGGGTAGCGATGAGACCCGTAATGCCACCCCATACAATGGAAACACCAACGGCAAGCAGCAGGAAGGCGGTCAGCCTTGTCAAAACCGCCGTTCCCGCTGGCCCCAGTTTCCTGAAGATAACATCCGCAAAGCGATAACAGACCGCAACAATCAGAAAAACCAGCAGAATTCCGGTTATGGCGCCAAGATATGATAAGAGCTGCGTGTGCCAGCTTCCGTTTATCTTGCTGGAAATGGTTAGTACAATGGCGATCGTTCCCGCCCCGGCAGTAATCGGCATGGTGAGGGGAAAAAAGGCAATGTCCTCAGCGCTGTCTTCGCTGAATTCCGGCTCGGCGACAGCGGATTTGCCCTGACGTGGATTGGCCACCAGCATGCCCCATGCCGTGAAAAAGACAAAAATCCCACCCGCCACCTGAATATCGGCCAATGTCACCCCAAAGAACTGCAGGATGGCCGGGCCAATAAACATCGAGATGATCAACAGAATCGCGCCATAGGCAGCAACCTTGTAGGCAAGCCTGTGCCGCACTTCCGCAGGCTGGCGACTGGTCTGCGCCAAAAAGACTGGTGCCATGCCAATGGGATTGACCATGGAAAACACAGACATGAATGTAAATGTCAGGGCATTGATAAAATCACTTTCCATTGTCCTCCCCCTCATTCTCATAATTTAATTATGAACGAAAAAGTTGAATAACTATTCAATCCGATTATTATGTGAGGGTAAAGAATCTTTGCAACGGATTGAAAAGGGCATTGTCAGACAATCACGATCCCCAGGCAGATACGTTCTTTTCATGCGTTATATCAATTTGAGTCTCAAGACAGTATAAATCATGCTGAATTCAGCTCTTGTTACCATTTCTTCCAGCAAAACAAATGGTTTACTTTTTTGTGTTTGAGACCAGTCATTGACCCCGATCCAGAAACGAAAGCTTCAGTTTTCATTCCAGGCAAGTCTATAGAGCAAGTGGTCAGTCCATGACTTATGAACCGGCACCATGGTTACGCAATCTGGCGCAAACATCCAAGGTTACGCATTGGCCATGGCGGCATTCCCTACGGCTGGTTCTGATCACAACCATACCCATGGCCATCGGCTTTCATACCGGCCATGTTGTGGAAGCAATGATCCTGTGCCTGGGGGGGGTGTTAACAGCGGTCAAGGTCCAGACGGATCCCTATCGTATCCGTTTTCGCAGGATTCTGATTTCAGCCCCCATCGGCATGTCCGGCTATATAATTGGCGCACTGATCGGCGGATATGGTATCTGGACAATTGCAGGCGTCGTGACGGTTTCGTTTTTATCCGGCCTGATCAGCAGCTATGGCGCGGCTTTTTCGGCTGCTTCCCTGCAAATGCTGGTGATGACAGTAGTTGCAGCACACACCCATGGCAGCGCGCCGATATGGCTAATGCCGAGCCTGTATCTTGCCGGCGCATGTTATGCATCCGCACTGCTGGCACTTGAGGCCTTGATTACGCCCAATAATCCGGAACGCAAGATCATTCTTGGCTTGGTCAGCGAACTCGCCAATGTCGCCAATATTTCCATCAGGCAGGACCAGGACAGCGAAGCTTTTAGGGCAGCTTACAATCGTCTTACCGGTGCGCAGCTTGCAGCCTATCAGGCATTGCTCGACAATCAGCGGCAGGCCGATGGGCGATCCGTCACGGGCGATTATCACGCGAAGATCCTCGGCATTATTGACCGCATCAGCACATTGCTGAATGTGTCACCACAGGACAAGGCCTTGAGGGCAAAGGCTGCACAACAGTTACAAACGCTAGCGCATGAACTCAAACATCCAAAAAACACTCATGACGCAGAAATCGCAGCAGATTATGCGGATTCCCTGACCTACAACATTTTCCGCTTGCACAATGAAATAGCTCCCCTGTTGCAGAGCAGGTCCACCCAGCTCCTGCATGACGACTTGGACGAGCTGAAGCCTGTTGGCCATATCCACCTGACCCAGCTAAAAGATAAATTCTATTTTGGCCATGAAACCATCGTCACGGCCACAAAACTCGCGCTGTGCATGTTCGTGGCCATGATTGCCGAGTATGCAATTCCGGGCGAGCGGACCTACTGGATACCGCTATCCGTTGCCGTCATTCTCAAACCTGATTTCGGCTCCATATTCGTGCGCGCAGTGCTACGCAGCGTGGGAACCCTGGCCGGCGTCATACTGGCCACAGCCATATTCATGCTTGTACCCAAGGGCATGCCGCTGATTGTGGTCATTGCCATCTTGAGTGCGCTTTTGCCATGGGCTTCACTCAAAAGCTATGCCTTCATGTGCACTTTCCTGACGCCGCTTGTGCTTATTCTGATTGACTTGATCATCCCGGGGCCAACCATCAATTATGGAGAGCCACGTCTCATCGACACACTCATTGGTGCATGCATCGTACTGGTCTTTGGCCAACTCATCTGGCCAAATTCTTCCGTCAGGAATTTTCAGCGCAGTTTTACATCCATTCTGCAGGCCCTCGCCGCCTATCTGGAAGAAATCGTACAGAAAGCGCAAGATGGGCCGCAAAGGCCAACACAGGTTTTTGACGATACAACCGCAACGCGCCGTCATGCCTATGCGGAACTGTCCAATATGCGCATCAGACTGCAAAGACTTGCTGCCGAACCGCCGCCGGCAAGCACACAAGCTCTGGCCTGGCTTCCAGCCATCGCATCCTGTGAACGTATCTGCGACTATATCAGCAATTATGCATTACAGACCAAGCCAGCCTTAAACTCCAAGGAAAATGAAGCCGTTGCGATCATCATTGCTGCGCTCAAAAACCTGACGCATGAAACGGCAGCGCATGATGCGGATGACGACACATTATCGATAGAAACAAACAATATGAATCTGATGAATATCATGCAGAACATTTTGAATATTCAAAAGATCTATTCGCATTATGGCGTGGTTAAGCACAACACGCCGCACCATGGTGCCACGACCTGATGTCACTTAGCTTTTACTTGTAAGCGGTTCAATATCATTCAGGCCTTATGTGTAATGGGCTTGTGAGATGAGAGACATTCTTGACCACGGTATAGCACTGCAAACCCTCCGTGCCACCTTCACGGCCATGTCCGCTGTCCTTGACACCACCAAATGGCGTTTCTACCACGGATGCCACGAAGTGGTTGATGGATAGGTTTCCACACTCAAGATTGGCAATCATTGTTGCAACATGGTCTGCATTCTGCGTGAATCCATAGGCCGCCAATCCATAGGGCAGGCTGTTGGCACTGCGGATGGCCTCCTCAAGCGTGGAAAATGGGATGACCGGCGCAAGCGGACCAAATGGTTCTTCCATCATGCAGCGTGCATGCGCTGGCACATGCGTGAGCACCGTCATCGGATAAAAATAGCCCTTGTTGCCATGGCGAACACCGCCCGTCACCACCCTCGCGCCACGCGCAACGGCATCAGTCACCATTTCATCCATGGCAGTCAGGCGACACACATTGGCCAGCGGCCCGAGTCCGGTCTGTGGATCAAGACCACTGCCCATTTTCAGCACCGACAGATGACGGACGAAAAGTGCCACAAACTGATCATGGATGCGCTCATGCACGGAAAAGCGTGTCGGTGCGACGCATACCTGACCTGCATTGCGTGATTTGGCTTCAGCTGACTACCGGGCCACCAGTTCAACATCGACATCCTCGCAAATGATCACCGGGCAATGGCCGCCCAGTTCCATGATCACCGGCTTCATATGCTGGCCAGCAAGGCTTGCCAGACTTTTCCCGACCGGAACCGAGCCGGTAAAGGTAACGAGACGGATGACCGGATGACTGATCAGATAGGTTGAGATTTCGTGCGGCACACCAAACACCAGATTAAGCACGCCAGCCGGTAGCCCCGCATCCTCAAACGCCTTGACCAGCAGCATGGCACTGGCAGGAGTTTCCTCCGAGGCCTTCAATATGATTGAGCACCCTGCGGCAAGCGCGCCGGCAACCTTACGTGCGGGCGAGCTCACCGGAAAATTCCATGGCGAAAAAGCCGCAACAACGCCAATCGGTTCACGCAAGGCGAGATGCATCATGCCGGCTTCGCCCGGAATCTGCCGCCCATAGACCCGGCGGCCTTCCTGCGCATCCCATTCGATAATATCGCAGGCACGGCGAATTTCCGCCCGCGCCTGCGCCAGCGCGGTAATGCGTTGCCGAAAAATCTGACGCACCGCCTCGCTATAGGCGCGCATGGACAGTTTCAGTGCCACCTGTTAGGGAATGACGTTGGACGCGCTGCCGCCATGAATGGAGCCAACCGTGACAACCGCCATTTCACGCGGATCAACATTGCGCGACACCACGCTTTGCAGCGCCGTGATGAGGAATGCCGATGCGAGAACCGGATCGACGCCATTCTGTGGCTCTGCGCCATGCCCGCCCCGGCCCATGATCGTGATCGCCGCTCTGTCCACCGAAGCCATGGCCGGGCCGGTGATAAAGCCAAACCGGCCGGCCGCAAGTCCCGGCCAGTTGTGCAAACCAAAGACGGCATTGGCTGAAAATCGCTCGAACAGCCCTTCTGACAGCATCTTGCGTGCGCCTGAGGCAATTTCCTCGGCAGGCTGGAAGACGAGGTGCAGCGTACCACTGAAATTGCCATTTTCAGCCAGATAGCGTGCCGCAGCCAGCAGGATCGTGGTGTGACCATCATGACCGCAGGCATGCATGACTCCCGGATTGCGGCTGGCATAGGAGAGCCCGGTCACCTCCTCTATCGGCAACGCATCCATATCCGCACGGATTGCCACGCTGCGATTGCCATGCCCGCGCCGCAATGTGCCAACGACCCCAGTTCTGGCAATGCCCGTCGTAACCTCATAGCCCCAGTCAGACAGCAGGGAGGCAACGAGCGCACTGGTTCGGTGTTCGTTGAAGGCAAGCTCCGGATGAGCATGAATGTCATGGCGCAGGGCAATGAATTCATCCAGACGGGCAGCTATGCCTTGCGCGACGGGATCAGACACCGAAAATGGCCGAATTGAAAGATCCATGCTCTGTCCTTTCAGGCCCCTACGGCCTTGTCGACGCTCACTGCATCAGCCCCTGCATAGCGACTTTCACGGAATGGCAGTCCGAGATGATCGCGCAATGTGCCAGGTTTCAGGTTCGGGTCGAAATAGCCGCGTTCTGCGGCAACGGCGGACGCGGCGTGGCAAACGCTCGCCCCCCGTCCAGCTCATCGGAAAGATAGGCATTGAGATCATCAATCTGCTTTTCAAAGGCAGGCTTCAGGGCTGGATCGGATCCTGCCTGCAAGGCCGCCGTTGACAGTGGAAAGCCGCCCGGCGCCTTGCCAACGCCAAGATCAACGCGTCCCGGCGCCAGCGTGGACAGAAGATTGAAGGTTTCGGCCACCTTGTAGGCGCTGTAATGCTGCAGCATCACTCCACCCGAACCGATACGGATTTTGAGGTTCTGGCGAGGAGATAGGCAATGAGCGTTTCAGGAGCAGAGCTGGCGAGATTTGGCATGCCGTGATGCTCCGCCAGCCAGAAACGATGATAGCCAAGCTGTTCTGCCCGGATGGCGGTTTTCACGGTTGCCTGCAATGCATCTCTATAGGTCGAGCCCGCTTCAACCGGGCTCTTATCAAGAAGACTAAGCAAATATGCCATGATGCTGACCCCAAAGGATTACTATAGTAAATCCATCAAATCAGCAGACTTTTTTCCTGTCAGAGCCCGACCTAAAATTAAGTTTAGCGATTTCATTAGTTTATGATTCTCTATGTTTGCAAAAACTACGGAGGATCAGA
>NZ_JBHSEL010000114.1:0-25827 GCF_042653845.1 Daeguia caeni
CACATGATCGCCCTGACAGCAAATCAGTGTGGGGAGTAAATCGAGCAACGATAGCTCGCGTTTGAATGCCGTGGCTGTCGGCGTCACTCTGCGAGGAGTCTGGAGATGGTCTGCTGCAGGGAAGACTGCCAATGCGGCGCTGACCAGCCGAAGACTTCTTTCAGTTTGGCCGTCGAAAGACGTGAATTGGCCGGGCGTTTTGCCTTGGTTGGATAGTCTGCCGTGCCAATGTCAATGACGGTGGCACCTGGCCCGCCATGTCTGACGCTTGCGTCGAATATGGCACGGGCAAAGCCGCTCCAATTGATATCGCCCGTGCCGACCAGATGGTAAATGCCATAGGAGTCAAAATTGGGCTTTGCTGCCAGATGGTCGGCAATGTGGAGAATGCAGTCTGCAATATCAAGGGCACTGGTGGGATTGCCCCACTGATCGGCAACGACGGACAGGCTATCGCGCGTTTCAGCCAGTTTCAGCATGGTCTTGACGAAATTCTTGCCGAACGGGCTATAGACCCATGCCGTGCGCAGGATCAGATGTCGTGGATTGGCCGCAGCGACAAGCAATTCGCCCTCAAGCTTTGACTGGCCGTAAACGCCCTTGGGGCCGGTTGGATCCGTCTCGACATAGGGGCGGTCAAGGTCGCCAGCAAAGACATAATCGGTCGAAAGATGCAGAACCGGTACGTTCAGGGCTGCTGCTGCTGCGGCAACCGCTTCAGCGCCTTTCGCATTGACGGCAAAAGCGGTTTGCGCATCATCCTCGGCCATGTCCACGGCTGTATAGGCGGCCGCAGAAACCACAAGATCAGGTCTTGCTGCTGTAATGGCTTTATGCACGCTCGCGGGATCAAGCAGGTCAAGCTCAGGGCGTCCAAGTGCAATGACGTCCAGATCTGACCTGTTTGCAGCCTTTTCCAGCAGGCTTGTGACGACCTGACCTTCGCGACCTGTGACGGCAATTTTCATCGGGAACCTGCGGGTGCTGCTGTTTGTCCAGTGCCAAGGCGGTCGCCCGCATAGGTCTTGTTGCGGATTGGCTGCCACCACCATTCATTGTCGAGATACCACTGGACAGTTTTCTCCAGGCCAGTCTGGAAGGTTTCCTGTGGTTTCCAGCCCAGTTCACGCTCGATCTTCGATGCGTCGATGGCATAGCGGCGATCATGGCCCGGACGGTCGGTGACAAAGGTGATCAGCTCGCTATAGGGTTTGCCATTGTTGCGTGGGCGCTTCTTGTCGAGTATGGCGCAGATCTGTTTGACGACGTCGAGATTGGTGCGCTCTGAATGGCCGCCAATATTATAGCTTTCGCCGATAGCCCCCCGGGTGGCGACCAGTTCGAGCGCGCGCGCATGGTCTTCGACAAAGAGCCAGTCACGGACATTGGCACCCGTGCCATAGATTGGCAGCGGCTTTTCATCCAACGCATTCAGGATGACAAGCGGTATCAGCTTTTCCGGGAAATGATAGGGGCCATAATTGTTCGAGCAGTTCGACAGGACAACCGGCAGGCCATAGGTTTCATGCCAAGCGCGCACCAGATGGTCGGAGGCAGCCTTGGAGGCAGAATAGGGCGACGACGGCTTGTAAGGGGTTTCTTCCGTGAAAATGCCGCTGTCGAAAGGTAGATCGCCAAACACTTCGTCTGTCGAGACGTGATGGAAACGGAATCTTGACTTGCGAGGCTCTGGCAGTTCGCGCCAATAGGCGAGGGCGGCATTGAGCAACCGGAAGGTGCCGATAATATTGGTTTCAATGAAGGCAGCCGGGCCATCAATTGAGCGGTCGACGTGGCTTTCGGCCGCCAGATGCATGATAATATCGATCTCCCTGTCACGCAGCGTTTGCAGGATCAGGGAGTCATCGCAGATGTCTGCCTGAAGAAA
Organism: Daeguia caeni; assembly: GCF_042653845.1. NCBI lineage: Bacteria > Pseudomonadati > Pseudomonadota > Alphaproteobacteria > Hyphomicrobiales > Brucellaceae > Daeguia > Daeguia caeni. The sequence continues at coordinate 1,889 of NZ_JBHSEL010000114.1, forward strand.
GCTGTAATTGGGAAAATTCTCGATCTGACGCAGCGAAGCCAGATTTCCGGCATAGGTCAGCTTGTCGAGATTGAGAACATTCTTTTGCGGGTCTGCGGCAAGGTGGCGGCAAACTGCGGAGCCAATAAATCCAGCACCACCGGTGACGAGAAAATTCATTTTATCCCTCAGGCAAATGTTTCAGCATTGGCAAGAAGCGGGGCTTTCTGATCTTTTTCCGAAAGCTGTGCGCCCGTTGCAGGCAGCGGCCATTCAATTCCGATCGCAGGATCATCAAAACGGATGCCCCGATCATGCTCCGGCGAATAAATGTCGGTCACCTTGTAGATGACTTCGGTATTGTCCGTGAGCGTGACAAAACCATGGGCAAAGCCCTTTGGAATGAGAATCTGGTTCCATTTTTCGGCGCTGACTTCCAGCGAGACCCATTTGCCGAAGGTTGGTGAGCTTCTGCGAATATCGACGGCAACATCCAGAATGGCGCCACGGACCACACGTACGAGCTTGTCCTGCGCGCGCGGCGGCAACTGATAATGCAGGCCACGCACAACACCTTTAGCGGCTGAAAAGGAATGATTGTCCTGTATGAATGTCAGGTCAATTCCGGCGTCCGCAAATGATTTGGCATTATAGGTTTCAGAAAAAAAGCCGCGATCATCGCCAAATTTTCGCGGAAGGATTTCCAGCACACCATCAAGACCGAGAGAACGGACTTCCATTAATCTTTTCCCAATTCTTCAATGCGTTTGCGCAAATAGGCAGCATATTCGGTTTTACCAAGCATGTCTGCGCGTTGTGCGACAGCTTTGCTGCTGAGCCAGCCTTTTTCCAGGGCAATTTCCTCCGGGCAGGCGATCTTGATGCCTTGGCGCTTTTCAATCGTGCGCACGAAGGAGGAAGCTTCATGCAGGCTGTCATGCGTGCCGGTATCAAGCCAGGCATAGCCCCGGCCGAGGCGCTGCACATGCAGGGCATCCTGTTCGAGATACCAGTTGTTGACGCTGGTAATCTCAAGTTCGCCACGGGCGGAGGGCTTGATCGAGCCTGCAATATCAACAACGCGGTTGTCGTAGAAATAAAGCCCGGTTACCGCCCAGTTGGATTTTGGCTTTTCCGGCTTTTCCTCAATCGTGATGGCCTTGCCGGTCTTGCTGTCAAATTCCACCACACCATAGCGATGCGGGTCATCAACGCGGTAGGCAAAGACAGTGGCGCCTTGCATGGGCTTTTCTGAAAGCTGCGACAGTTTTGAAAGGCCATCGCCGAAATAGATATTGTCGCCCAGAATCATAGCCACACTGTCATTGCCGATGAAATCCCGGCCGATGATGAAAGCTTCAGCCAGACCATTCGGTTGCGGCTGTTCGGCATAGCTGAATTCAAGGCCAAACTCGCTACCATCACCAAGAAGCTTCTGAAACAGTGGCAGATCATGCGGCGTCGAGATGACAAGGATCTCCCTGATGCCTGCGAGCATCAGCACGCTCAGCGGATAATAGATCATGGGCTTGTCATAAATTGGCAAAATCTGCTTCGAGACCGCAATTGTCAGAGGATATAACCGGGTGCCACTGCCGCCAGCAAGAATAATACCCTTCATATCAGCGAGTTTCCCTTTGGTTGGTTTGCCAACTTGTCATTGACATCTTTGATTTAGCATCATGACTACAATTTGGCGAGGATAAGATTTACTGAAGATAGTTCCGAAATGCGAATTATTGTTTATAAAACATTATATAATTCCATTACAAAGTGTTATCGGGCATGCATTGAGTAAATTGAGTGCGGAAAATCATGTAGAAATTGCTAAAAAACAATAAATAACAATATATTGCAGGTGAATGGGTAAATTATGGCGGCACATGTGTTTGTAATCTTTTGATAATACAATCTAAGTTGCGCTTTTCGATATCCGTAATCGACGGGATGCACAAGGCTTATTTGCAAACTTGTCGCTGTTTTGGTGCAAATAGGGACTTCCTGTTGACGGAATGGTGTTCCGGGTGCGGGTGAACGGGGCTCGTCAAGTGCAACTGACCTCTATGTAGGCATATTGGTCACATATGAGATAAAGGAATCTTATCCTTTTCGGGGAGGCATATTGTTCGGCGCCTTTTAATGTTTGTTTTACCTGGATTTCATCTGTAGGCAGCATCTGTTTGTCAAAATGATGTCGGTCGAATCAAATATGATGAATTGAGCGAAATATAACCGTCACTTGTTTCGGGTATATGGAGTGGGATTCGTCACATTGTATTTATTTTCGTGTACAATAAAGAATTGATTGTTGACTTATTCAGAACATATGAAAATTTATTAGGATGTTCCCTATTTATTTGAAAAAGTTTGTTTTATGGTGCGAGAAATCGGAATAGTTGTGAATAATCATTCTGAATTATGATTTATAATGGGTATAAACATGTTATGCGTTGTCGAAACTGCTTTTCTGGTTTGATTGCAGTGTATGCCTGAATGCATTCTACGTTAAGTACATCGGTCATTCGCATGGTTTGAAAATCATGTGAAATGCATTCGGTAAAGTATAACCGATGGTTCTCACCAATGTAGCGTGGCAAAAATCGAAATTGAGACAAGAATTGCACATGTCGGCTTGATGGAATGGTGCCGTGTTGTGATGTGCGAAAGTTTGTGAAGGGCTGGCATGAAAATGTGGAATAGCGATATCCGTTCAAAAGATGTGGACTTCCGTTCTCCGGCACGACTTCGCATGCGTGAATTTTCCAGATCCATGCCCATGCTGCTTTTGCGCAGCCGGGAGCCATTCTTGCGGCATTTTCGCCCGAGCCTGCGGGCACATGGTGTGACGGAACAGCAATGGCGTGTCTTGCGCGCTCTGAATGCGGTTTATGAAATAGAGATCACGGCATTGGCCAATGCGACCTGTTTGCTGGCGCCGAGCCTGTCACGGATTCTGCGCGATCTGGAAGAGCGTGAGCTGGTGGAACGCAGGATGGACAATAAGGACTTGCGAAAGAGCTTTGTGTCGCTGACGCAGCAAGGCCTTGCCCTGCTTGAATCATTCTCTGCCGAATCGGAGGCCATTTATAATGGCATACGCGAACGGTTCGGCCAGGATAAATATAATCTTTTGATGAACCTGTTGCGCGATCTGGAAGCCTCATTGGCGGTTGACGATGTGGTCGAAAGCGAGAATTAACGCTTGTTCCCCTTCAGGCCAGTATTGATCCGGCGCTATCCCAGATCAGCTTCGTGCCGATGACGATCATCAGGATATAGATGAGCTTGTAGAAGCGCTCCGCATCGATACGGCGCACCAGCCAGATGCCTGCCCAGGTCGATAGAATGGCAACCGGGATGAGGGTCGCCGACAGGAACAGATGCTCGCGTGTGAATTGTCCCAATGCGAAATAGGGAATGATCTTCACGTAATTGACACAGGCAAAGAAGATCACGGTCGTACCGACGAAAACATCACGGGGCAGGCGCTGTGGAATGACATAGATCTGGAAAGGCGGGCCGCCTGCATGGGCAATCATGCTGGTAAAACCGGCGCCAGCACCACAGATCAGGCCAAAGATCGTGCCCGGTCTTGCTGCCGCAACCGGCCCGGCGCGCTCAAGAATGAGACGGCGCAGGCCGAAGATGAGCGAAATCAGGCCAACGCAAAAACCAAGGCCGGCATCAGAGACATGGGACGCCAGCAGATAGCCAAGGCCGACGCCGATGAATGCGCCGGGCAACAGGATGGAGAGGTTTCTCCTGTCCCATGTGGCTCGGTAGGAAATGATGCTGATCGTGTCCTGCACAAGCAGGATCGGCAGCAGGACAGCCGCGGCATGAACCGGTGATATGGCAAGCGCCATCAACGGGATGGCAAGATTGCCAAGGCCGATGAAACCGCCCTTTGCAAGGCCCAGAATGATCACCGCTGGAATGGCAACAGCATAAAAATGAAAATCGACGATCATAAGTGTGACGCCATTTCAGGAGAAAGTTGGTGCGGTTATAAACGCAGGCCTGATGGGGGAGAAGCGGATAATCGTGGAAACAACTGCTTACGACATTCTTGCAATCATATTATCGTGAGGCAAGCCCACATTGCCACGCAACAGTCGGGCAGCAGACGGCCAGGCCGGACGATCAGCCAGTGAGGAGACCGTTTTGCAGCAATGTTTACCGATTGTTGCTGAACGGGGCCAAACTCCTTCGACCGTGGCGCGTCAGGCGGCAGGCAGGTCAGGGCTCATCATCACGATCGGGGGGCACTTGCGGACCGGCTATATTGCTTTTGGCGAAAGTATAGCCAGTTTCCACTGCCTTGAGGCCGAATTTGCTGCGCAATTTGTCAATCGCGCTTTCTGCAACGGCGCGTTTTGTTGCCTGCACATCGATCAGGTCGGGCGGATCAGCCCTGTCACTTTCGCTCAGATCGCTGACGCCAATGCCGATCAGGCGAAAATGTGTGCCATCCAGTTCGCGTTCCAGAAGATCAAGGCCGGTTCGGAAAATACGATCGGCAAGCTGAGTCGGGTCGGGCAACTGGCGATTTCGGGTACGCAATCTGAAATCGCGGCTTTTCAGCTTCAGCACAATGGTGCGTCCGGCAAGATTATAAGTCTTCAGGCGGCGTGACACCTTTTCCGACAAAGCGCGCAGAATGGGGACGAGATCCTCACGCTGTGACAGATCCGTATTGAAGGTGGTCTCGGCCGAAACACTCTTCATGTCATGCTCAGGCTCCACCTTGCGGTTGTCCTGCCCGCGCGACAGGCGGTAAAGCCGCTGGCCCATCATGCCATAGGCCTTCATCAGTACGTCTTCATCCATGGTCTGAAGCTGGCCGATGGTGCGAATGCCATCGCCTTCCAGTCTCGCCGCAAGGGATTTGCCGACCCCCCAGAGGGTGCTGACGGGTTTGTCGCGGAGGAATTCCAGTGCTTCCGCTTCGCCAATGACCGAGAAGCCACGCGGCTTTTCCAGATCGGATGCGATTTTTGCCAGAAATTTGCAATATGAAAGCCCGATGGAGACGCTGATGCCGATTTCCTTTTCCACTTTTTGCGCAAAGCGGGCAAGAACGATGGCAGGCGGCGCCTTGTGCAGCCTTTCTGTGCCGGAAAGATCCAGAAAGGCCTCATCGATGGAAAGCGGCTCAACCAACGGCGTCAGCTCATGCATCAGCGTGCGTACCTCACGGCCAACCCTGGCATATTTTTCCATATTGGGCTTGATGACCACGGCCTGCGGGCAAAGTTCGAGTGCCTTGAACATCGGCATAGCTGAACGCACACCATGAATGCGCGCCAGATAGCAAGCCGTTGAAACCACACCCCGTTTACCGCCGCCAATAATGACCGGCCTGTCACGCAAGTCAGGGCTGTCGCGCTTTTCGACCGAGGCATAAAAGGCGTCGCAATCAATATGGGCCAGCGAGAGCGTATAAAGCTCCCTGTGGCGGATCAGCCGTGGACTGCCACAGGCATGACAACGCCGTACTGTTGCTGATTCTTGCAGCGTAATGCAATCACGGCAAAGACCCTGTTCCGGGCTGTTATCAACGAAACTGACGGACATGGCAGAGCATAATGGACTGAACATAAAAGGAACATCCATATATAGCATCATGGATGTAAAAGGCTATTGTTCCGTCAAGCCGTTCGGCCTGCCTCTTGACTTCATCCCGTAATATTACCAAATTCATTCCATGAGCAGTTTTTATGCACATGGAATCTATCGGATCAGTCCGATCGCAGAATAACAGCCCTCTAACCTTGTGATGCGCCACATGGTTGAGAGGGAATAATGCCGCTTATCTTCAAGCGGACTGCATAAAGCGCATTCTCACAACGCAATCAGATTCATGGCCACCCAGGGATGGGCCATGTATTGCCATTCATAACCAACAGGTGAGTGACGACATGACCGCTATTAAGCGTAAGAAGCCCAATATCGTGATTGACCAGCAGGACTATGATCGTTTGACCGTGCTGGCAGAAACCGCCGCGCCTCAGTTTGCTGAAGTTGCCGAAGAACTGCTGGGCGAGCTGGATCGTGCCAAGGTTGTATCTTCCAGCCGTTTTCCAGCCGATGCCGTACGCATGGGGTCGACGGTTGTCTATCGCGCCAGTGATGGCAGCGAACGCAAGGTAACGCTGGTTTATCCGGGTGAGGCCGATATTGCGCTTGGTCGCGTTTCCATCCTGACGCCGATCGGCACGGCCCTGATCGGTCTTGCGTCGGGTCAGTCAATCGCCTGGACGGCGCGCGATGGCAAGTCGCATGAACTGACCGTGATTTCCGTCACGCAGGAGGCAGATCAGCCGGAAAACCAGACTGAACAACTGTCCCAGAACGTTGCGTCGTGATGCGAAACGCGCGGCGCGCCAGCCGCCCGGTTCAGGCGCCATGGTCCTGTTTGCGCCTGCCCCATGTGTTTTCAGGAATAATACTGGTTATTGCCGCCGGGCAACAGGGCGGATGCCTTTTCAAACAGGGCCGGGTCTTTTCCGGTTTCCGTACAGAACCGCAGCAGGGTCGGTTCGTGGCCAAGGAAAAACTGCAGGACGCCGGCAAGAAAACCCGGCTCCTGTGCGGCCTGCCGGATCTGTGCCGCTTCGATGCCGGTCAGGGCCAGAAAGCGTGGTAGAAGATCCCTGTCCTGTGCCAGCCAGACCAGTGCTTCTATGGCGAGGCTTTCGGCATCTTCTCTGCTGATTGATTTTTTCATTTCCCTCTCCACCATGGCGCCTGAAGACCGACGGCGAACAGTCTTCATGCTGAAATCCGCCGGGAACTTGTAATCGTTTGCCATTCATCAATCAAATTGGTTTAAGATGTTGCGATCAAGGCAATAAAAGGCCAGGGAACAGCATGACGAAATGTGTAATGATCGTTGAGGATAATGAACTCAATATGAAATTATTCCGCGATCTGATCGAAGCCAGTGGCTACGAAACCATTCGCACGCGTAGTGGTCTTGAGGCTTTGGATCTGGCGCGCGAACATCGCCCGGATCTTATCCTGATGGACATTCAGTTGCCGGAAGTATCCGGTCTGGAAGTCACGAAATGGCTGAAGGACGATGACGAGCTGAAACATATTCCGGTCATTGCCGTCACGGCTTTTGCCATGAAGGGGGATGAGGAACGCATCAGGCAGGGTGGCTGTGAAGCCTATATTTCCAAGCCCATATCCGTGCCGCGTTTCATCGAGACGATTCGCTCCTATCTTGGCGATGCCTGATGGCGGCTTGAGATTTCACGCTAAAAAGCTCTCTGTCTCTGAGAGACGGCCAGACGGCTGACAAAGATCGAGGGAAACACAAATGCCCTCAGCCTCACGGAATGCGCCGGTTTCAAAAGATGAACAGAGCCGAATCAAAACCCCCTCGTTCTGATCGACGTCAAATCGAGGGGGCAGCAATCTTGAGGCGTTTCGCGACGCCCTTATGACTGGACCATTTGCCGGAAAATATCAGACGGCCATGCCGTGCAGATCATAGGCATCGCTGGCTTCGATCTTGACGGTGATGATATCGCCAACGCGCAACGGGCGGCGCGAGCGGATATGCACAGTGCCGTCGATTTCTGGCGCATCATAGCGGGTGCGGCCTTTGGCGACGGTGCCATTGGCTTCGTCAATGATGACCGGCAGACGTTTGCCGACCTTCTTTTTCAGAAGATTGGTTGAAATCTGCTGCTGCTTGGCCATGAAGCGATGCCAGCGCGCTTCCTTGATTTCTTCCGGAACCGGTTCAAGACCAAGATCATTGGCCTTCGCACCCTTGACCGCCTCATATTTGAAACAGCCCGCACGGTCGATCCTGGCTTCCTCCAGCCAGTCGAGCAGCATCTGGAAATCTTCTTCCGTCTCACCCGGAAAGCCGACGATGAAGGTCGAGCGCACGGCAAGATCCGGGCAGGCCTCACGCCATGCCTGGATGCGGCGCGAGGTCTTTTCCTGATGGGCAGGGCGGCGCATGTTTTTCAGGACGGCAGGCGAGGCATGCTGGAACGGAATGTCGAGATAGGGCAGGATCTTGCCTTCCGCCATCAGCGGAATGACTTCATCGACATGCGGATAGGGGTAGACATAATGCATGCGCACCCACACGCCCATGTCGCCCAGCTCACGCGAGAGGTCGAGGAACTTGGTGCGAATGGTGCGATCCTGCCAGACGGCTTCCTGATATTTCAGATCAAGACCATAGGCGCTGGTATCCTGCGAGATGACGAGAATTTCCTTCACGCCCGCCTTTACCAGCTTTTCTGCCTCGCGCAGCACCTCGTTGATCGGTCGCGAGACAAGATCACCGCGCAGTGCCGGAATGATGCAGAAGGAGCAGCGGTTCGAGCAGCCTTCGGAAATCTTCAGATAGGCATAATGGCGCGGCGTCAGCTTCACGCCCTGCGGCGGTACAAGATCGATGAAGGGATCATGCTGAGGTGGAACAGCCTCATGCACGGCAGCCATGACGCTTTCATAGGCCTGCGGGCCGGTGATGGCGAGCACATTCGGGTGACGCTCACGGATGACATCCGGTTCGGCGCCGAGACAGCCCGTGACGATGACCTTGCCATTTTCATTGAGCGCCTGGCCAATGGCCTCTAGCGACTCGTCGCGGGCTGAATCCAGAAAGCCGCACGTATTGACAATGACCAGATCAGCGCCGTCATGCTTTCGGGAGATTTCATAGCCCTCGGCACGCAGGCTGGTGATGATGCGTTCGGAATCGACCAGCGCCTTCGGGCAGCCAAGGGAAACAAAACTGACGCGCGGTGCGCTCATTGGAAAACCTTACCAATTTGGGAAAAATTGGCGCCGGATTATCACGATATGGGTGCAAAGGTAAAGTTCGTTGCTTCACAAGGCTGCCATGTATTGGGGGCAGGGCAGGGAATTGCGGGATCAGCCCGCATATTGATCGGCTATTGATCCTGTTACGCCGGACTTAAGAAAATTGGACGTTGGCTTTCCATCCAGAACTGCAGAAACAATATGCTGGAGCATTCAGCATTTCGTCTAGCGAGCCAGACAGTTACTGGCTGGAGTTGCCGAGAATCCGGTGAAGCGGCCAAGAAAAAGCCGGGCAATTGGCCCGGCTTCATGGGTCTGATCAGGATTATTCGGCTTCGTCGGCCGGGGCCGCATTGAGCTGGCCATAGCGTTCCTCACCAATCTTGTTCAACAGTTCAAGCTGGGTTTCAAGGAAATCGATATGGCCTTCTTCATCGGCCAGAAGCTCATCAAAAAGCTGCTTGGAGACATAGTCACCCAGCTCATCGCAGATTTCACGCGACTTCTTGTAAGAGGCGCGGGCATCATATTCACCGGCAAGATCGGCTTCCAGGACTTCCCTGACATTCTGGCCGATGCGCAGCGGCGCTACGGTCTGCAGGTTCGGATGGCCTTCGAGGAAGATGATGCGGTCAATGAGCTTGTCGGCATGATGCATCTCTTCGATGGATTCAGCGCGTTCCTTCTTGGCAAGGCGTGTATAGCCCCAATCGTTGAGCAGGCGGTAATGCAACCAGTACTGATTGACTGCACCAAGCTCCAAAAACAGAGCTTCGTTAAGCCGCTCGATGACCTTTGGTTCGCCTTTCATTCCATGAACTCCCGAATTTGTCGCGTAGAGAACGCACACGATCCATAAACTGGATGACGTTTTCATCCATCTGATTGTGACGAAGATGATATTCTTCAGTCACTCTTATGATCGTTTCTACAACATTTGGGAAGCAGCCGCAGCAGCGACCGCTCTTTTCGAGAGCGTTATAAACAGTTCCCGGAACGATGAGGCGCCAGCAGTCTTCATCCAGCAACTTGATGACAATGGCTTCAATATCCTTGTCAGTAATGACATTGCAGCTACAGACGAGCATCAGGCGTTTGCCCCCATGTCTTCGGCGCTTGCTGAGCACGAAAACCCAATGAAAACAACTGGTTCAAGAGAAATAACGCTCTGGCGGGAGGCTTGGCTCACACAGGCCGTGCCTAATCCCACGCACTGCAGGTCGGTCAAGCTTGCCAACAAGTTTCTCTCCAATCGTCAGGGTTCAAGGCCCAAACATCAAAGATTCCACACGGGACGGATCTAAACCCGCCATTTTCAGTCAAGTTAATGCGTGTTCGGAAAAGAAGAGTCAAATTCTATATTTTTGAAATGTTCTAAATATCAATCACTTGGAATGATTCTAAATAGGGTTTAACTGCTGGTAACTAAAAGAGAATTGGCAATCCTGATGGGGCTGGCAGGTAAAAATGGACTAGGGAGCCTTTCCAGCTGCGTTATTTTGACACAGCTTGTGGAAAAGCTCCCCTCCAAGGTCGGTCAGTTGCCATAAACGGCGGTAAAACCCTCAAACTGCGGCGGGCCTACATAAAGTGGCTTGGTCGAGCCTGCATTGCGATGCGCTTCGCGGAACTGTTCCGACTTGGTCCAGTTTTCAAAGTCTTCGCGGCTGTGCCAGACCGTGTGCGAGGAATAGAGCGTATAGCCTTCTTCTTCATTGGTTGCGCCGCGCAGGAGGTGGAAGCTTTCAAAGCCGGGCATTTCCGGGAGCCTGGAATCACGATTTTTCCATACGGATTCAAACTCGGCTTCGCTGCCGATACGCACTTTGAAGCGGTTCATGGCAATGAACATTGCTGTCCCTTTCAGTTGCTAATGCCAAAAATAAGGATTGGCGTGTGCGATGCAAAAATCGCACACGCCGGTGAGCGGGGGAAGGGGCGGGGATGAGAGCATCTTGCGTCCATTGGAATGCAGGAAGAATGTCCTCATCGCGCGCCCGTCAGGGTTTAGAATTGGAACTGGGTTGCGATCAGGAAGGTACGGCCGCGGCCAGAACCATAGGTGCTGAGTGCCGGCGTGTAATTGGTGTCAGCCACGTTGAGGACCTGGGCCGATACGTCTATGGAATCGGTGATCTTGTACTTCGCAAACAGGTCAACCAGCGTGTATGGATCGCTTTCCCCGCCACCAAGCACTTTGCCGCTTGAAGTGTGAGAGATGCGCGTACCGGCTTCAAGCTTGCGCTCGAAGAATCGCCCACCCAGGGTCACAGAAACGATGTCTTCGGGCATATACTGGTTGGCGCCCATGCCAGCCGTCTGTTCCGGCAGATCGGAAATGGCGTGGGTATAGGTCAGGCCGCCAAAGGCAAAGCCGGCATCATAATTGGCCTGCAGTTCAAAACCCTGGACGGTCGAGGTGCCATTGACATTGACGAACTGGCTATAGTCGCTTGCGGCTGCGATATAGTCCTCGACGCGCATATGGTAGTAATTGGCCTTGAGGCGCAGCGCATCCTCCGCCGTGAACAGGCCATCATACTTGACATTGGCGCCGATTTCCCAGCCGCGTTGCTTTTCAGGGCGCAGGTCAGGATTGCCGTGCATCATGCCCATGCCAGCATGGGCTTCACCGCCAAGGAAGGTTTCCTGCAGGGTTGGTGCGCGCATGGAATGGGCATAGGTGACGTATGGCTGCAGCCAGTCGGTGACGCTATAGGCAAGGGTCACTTTCGGGCTCAGAACACCATCATTGTTGGAAACGGTGCCATCTTCGTTATCAATGTCGTAGACATCATAACGCAGGCCGGTGATCAGTTTCCAAGCGGCATAATTCCAGGTGGCTTCAGAATAGACTGCACCACGATTGATGGTCGCATCAACCGGGTTCACGCCTGTCTTGGTGCCGTCTGCATTGTCGTGATTGAATTCAAGGCCGTTCTTCCAGGCAAGCTCGACTTCACCCAAGGTAAAGCGCGACGTATTGGCTGCGTTTGCGCCAGTCGTTTCAACCGAGATCTTGCGGCCAACATAGCTGCCATTGCCGTCAAGCCAGCTTTGCAGGGTCGAATTGTGGAAGACATTGACATCAAGATCAATGACATCATTGTCAGACGGGTTGAAATTGTACTGGGCAAAGAAGGTGCGGTTCTGCAGAAACAGATCATAAGTGGTGAATGTTCCAGGGCGATAGCCATTGGCCCAGGTGCCGTATTTGTTGTTGTAGAGCACGCTGCCGAGTGTCAGCTTGTGGTCTTCCCCAAAGCCGAATTCGGCCTTGAACAGGCCGGAGATGAGGTCCTGGCCGGTCTTGTTGACGGTTACACCATCGCCATCCTTATAGTCGTCCGAATCGGTACGGCTGATGGCGGCAGCAAGGCCCATGGATTGAATGCGTGCAGCGCCCGCCAGCATTTCGGAGAAGCCGCGGCCATTGCTGCCCCATGAGACGCGGCCAAGCCCGCCAGCATCCTTGCCATCAAGCAGAATGTCATCGACGCCAAGCGTACGGAAATTCACACTGCCGGCAAGACCGCCAGTGGTCGTTGAGCCGCCACGGGTAATATCGATCTGCGAGAGCAGATTCTGGTCGATATAGGTGTAACCCTGCGCATCATGCGCCGTCGTGCGATAGGTCTGCGGCACGCCGTCAATCATCATGTTGACACGGCCGGAGCCCTCAAAGCCGCGAATATTGACGGCAACGCCCGGATTGGATGCATTTTCAAGGGTGAATATGCCTGCTTCGCTGCGCAGGACATCATCAAGCTTCGTGCCGCCGAAACGTTCGATCGTGGTGCGGTCGACACGGGCCGTTGGGGCTGGCTGGTTGATCGGATCGGCTGCTGCCGCATTCCCCTTAATGGTGATCTGCTTCAGCTCAACAACTTCTGCCTCTTCTGTTTTCTTTTGTTCCTCTGCGCCTGCTTCAACTGTCGCTGCCATCAGAACAATTGCGAGCCCCGTGTTCGCCAGAAACGATCGGTAAAAAGCTTCGCCAGTCGCCTGCATCTTGTCTCTCCTGTCGGCGCAAACTCACACGGACCGTCCGTGGGAAATATGCGCAAATGTTGCTCAGTGCGTTTGCTCAAGTGCTCACGCAAGGCTGGCTCGGAAGAGACCCTTCCTGGCTGGCAAAATTTGTGCAATTAAACTTGACTTATTTAATCCAGTATTGCAGTGATTATTAAAGGTGACAGATTGAGTCAACAATTATTTGACCGATGTAATCCGGTCTTTTGTGGAACCAGCAGGGCGGAAAATGAACAGACGAATTCACATTGACATGCAGGTGCGTCTGCCGCGCGACAAGAATGAAAGAGGGGCAGATGGGCAGTCCTCCTCATCTGCCGGGACGCATGTAGGGCCGCAAAGCGTGCAGGGCAACTTTCAACTCAAGACCTATGGCACGCGTGAACTGTTTGGCTCTGCGCGCGAGGTAGGGATAGAGCATGGTGGGGCGCTCTATCGCCTGAAAATTACCCGCCAAGGCAAGCTCATTCTGAACAAATAGGCATATCTTCATGACGACACCGGACAAGCCATATCCAGAACAGATTCTCGCCGCGCGGGCGGAAAATCCCAAGATGCGCGAGCGCGATTTCGCTCTTCATCTAGGCATTTCAGAAGCCGATTTCGTGGCTGCCCATTGCGGCGCCGGCACGGATGCAGCCTTCATTGCAAAGCGCATTCGCGCCGATGTTGAAACCTTGCTCAAGCGCGCGCCAGAGCTTGGTGAGGTGATGGTGCTGACGCGCAATGAAAGCGTTGTGCACGAGAAAATCGGCCCGTTTGAAAAGACCGAATATCATCCGCATGCCTCGCTTGCGCTGGGTAGGCAGATTGATCTGCGCATTTTTCCGAAACATTGGGTGCATGGCTTTGCGGTGCAAAAGCGCGATGGCGAGGATATTCGCCGCAGCCTGCAGTTTTTCGATGCGACTGGCGAGGCCGTACACAAGATTCACCTGCGCTCAGGCTCGAATGTTGCGGCCTATGATGCCCTGGTGGCAGAGCTTCTGCTGGATGATCAGTCGCCATCTGTCACAACCGAACCCGCCACGCCAAAGGCGGACAAGGCTGATATGTCGCTCATTGATCTGGAGGGGTTTCGCGCGCGCTGGAAAGGCTTGACGGATGTGCATCAGTTCGTCGGCCTGCTCAGGGATTTCGGCCTTGACCGTCACCAGGCCATCAAACTGATCGGGCAGGATTTTGCCTGGCAGGTTGACCGGTCATCGGTTGAGGCGATGATGAAAAATGCAGTCAATGAACAGATGCCGATCATGTGCTTTGTCGGCAGCCGTGGCTGCATCCAGATCCATACGGGTGTGATTCATGATATCAAGATGATGGGCCCGTGGCTGAATGTGCTGGATCCGACCTTCCACATGCATCTGCGTACGGATCACATTGCTGATGTCTGGGTGGTGCGCAAGCCGACCAAGGACGGTCTTGTCACCTCGCTTGAGGTCTATAATGCCGATGGAGAACTGTTCGTGCAGTTCTTTGGCGAACGTCACGAAGGCGAAGAGGAACTTGCCGGCTGGCGCATGATCACGGAAAACCTGCCGCGCGTTGCGCAGTCGACGGCTGCGTAGAGGCTTGAAATGTTGAATCTCAAGAAGTTGTGCCTTGCAGGCATGGGCGTTTTGGCAGCAACCGTCATGTCGGGTGCTGCTTTGGCCGAAACGGTTGAGCGTTTTGCCGACACCTCCCGCATCGTTTCGGTTGGCGGCGCCTTGACCGAGATCGTTTATGCGTTGGGCGCCGAAAAGATGCTGGTCGCGCGCGATCAGACGAGCCTTTATCCGGAAGAAGCGCAGAAACTGCCTGATGTCGGCTATATGCGCCAGCTTTCGGCTGAAGGCGTGCTGTCGGCCAATCCAACCGGCATATTGCTGGTTGAAGGAAGCGGGCCGGCCGAAACGCTGGATCTGTTAAAAAAGGCCTCGGTTCCCATGGTGATCGTGCCGGAGGAACACAGTGCCGAAGGCGTTCTGGTCAAGATAGATGCGGTCGGCAAGGCGCTTGGCCTGGAAGACAGGGCGAAGGAACTTTCCGATAAGATCCGCAGCGATCTCGAAGAAGCAGAAAAGATGGCATTGCAGCATAATCCGCGCAAGCGTGTGTTGTTCATCATGTCGGCCCCCGGTGGCCGGCTGATGGCTGCCGGCAAGGATACGGCTGCCGATGGCATGATCAGGCTGGCAGGGGCCGAAAATGTCATCAGCGAATTTTCCGGTTACAAGCAGCTGACGGATGAGGCGGTCGAGAAAGCAGCTCCTGACGCCATCCTGATGATGGATCGGGGCAATGGCGACAACACGCATGCGGTGGCTGATGAATTGCTGAAAAATCCGGCACTTGCCGCGACCCCAGCCGGAAAGTCAAAAAATATCATCGCAATGGAAGGGCTTTATCTCCTGGGTTTCGGTCCACGCACGGGGGCTGCGGCGCGTGAACTGTCGGCAAAGCTTTATGGCGAAGCCGGCCATCAGTGATCGATCTTGCTATGTTGGACAAGAATGCAAACAGCCACCCGGTGAAAGCGGGAACCGGATGGCCAAATTGTCATTTGAAGGCTGGTCGAGGAAAGGGGCGCGCAGCACGCGCGCGTCTTGCCATTGTGTTCCTGGCGTTTGGCTTGTGTGCTGCAGCCCTGTTCAGCCTGACGGCTGGTGCATCCGA
Source organism: Daeguia caeni (assembly GCF_042653845.1). NCBI lineage: Bacteria > Pseudomonadati > Pseudomonadota > Alphaproteobacteria > Hyphomicrobiales > Brucellaceae > Daeguia > Daeguia caeni. The sequence goes on from NZ_JBHSEL010000114.1 coordinate 17,357, forward strand.
TGTTTCATTTTTTGCCTTTCTGCGTGCAACCATTTTGGGCGAAGGCATGGACGCGCTCGGGCGTGACCGGCTGATCATCATGGAAATCCGCCTGCCGCGCATGGTTCTGGGTGTGCTGGTGGGGGCGGGTCTTGCGGTTTCGGGCGCGCTCATGCAGGGGCTTTTCCGCAATCCTCTGGCTGATCCGGGGCTGGTTGGCGTGTCGTCCGGGGCCGGGTTGGGGGCTGTTTCGATGATCGTTCTGGGTGGAACCGCTCTGGCGCCGGTGACGGCATTACTGGGCATATATGCCTTGCCCATCGCGGCCTTTCTGGGCGGTCTTGCCTGCACGATCCTGCTTTACCGTGTTGCAACGCGGCGCGGTCGGACTTCGGTTGCCACCATGCTTCTGGCCGGTATTGCGCTTGGCGCACTGGCAGGGGCAGCCACGGGAGCGCTGATCTATATTGCCGATGACCGGCAGTTGCGTGATCTCACCTTCTGGGGGCTGGGCTCGCTTGCCGGGGCAAACTGGACAAAGATTTTCACGGCAGGGCCGATCATTCTTCTGGTGATTTGTGCCGCGCCAATGCTTGCGCGCGGATTGAATGCGCTTGCTCTGGGTGAGGCGGCGGCAGGCCATCTCGGCATTCCGGTGCAGCGCATCAAGCGGATTGCAATCACCACGGTTGCAGCCGCCACGGGGGCGACGGTTGCCGTGTCTGGCGCGATCGGCTTTATCGGCATTGTCGTGCCGCATATGCTGCGTCTGTCGATTGGCCCGGATCACCGCTATCTCCTGCCTGCGGCTGCATTGCTTGGCGCGATATTGCTGCTTCTTGCCGATGCAGTCAGCCGTATGGTCGTAGCCCCGGCCGAACTGCCAATCGGCATCATCACGGCCCTTTTTGGTGCGCCGTTCTTCCTCTGGATATTGCTGCGTCAGCGCGGCATCATCGATCTGTGAGGCAGCATGATTGAAACAAGATCACTTGGCGTTCACATTGGTGGCCGCACGATCATCAGCAATATCAATTTTGTTGCGCGTCCCGGCGAGGTGACGGCAATCGTCGGGCCCAATGGTTCCGGCAAGACCACCTTGCTGCGCGCCCTGTCGGGGGACTTGCCCTATAGTGGCACGGCATTGCTGGATGGAGAGTCATTTGCTTCGTTCAAGCCATGGGAAATGGCGGTGCGTCGTGCCGTTCTGCCCCAGGCCAGTGCATTGACCTTTCCTTTCACCGTGCGCGAGGTGGTCGAAATCGGGCTTACCGGCGGTGTGAGCGGTGTCTCAGCCGAAGATCAGGCCGAATTGCCAGAATTGGCGCTGGAAAAGGTCGATCTCGATGGCTTTGCCGACCGGCTTTATCAGGAGCTGTCCGGTGGCGAACAGCAGCGCGCGCAACTTGCCCGCATTCTGTGTCAGGTCTGGGAACCGGTTCTCAATGGCAAACCACGCTATCTCTTCCTTGATGAGCCAATTTCCAGCCTCGATATTCGCCATCAGATCATGGTGATGGAAATCGCGCAGGGTTTTGTCGCAGCTGGCGGCGGCGTGATTGCGGTTCTGCACGATCTCAATCTGACGGCCATGTATGCCGATCGGGTCGCCGTCATGTGCAAGGGCGCGCTCGATGTCATCGATACGCCGCTGGCAGCCTTGACCAATGAGCGGCTTGAGCGCGTTTATGAATGTCCGCTACGCATCAACGTGCCGCCCCCTGCGGGGACGCCCTTTATCCTGCCGCAATCAGTCAGTTGGGGGAATGCTTGAATTTTACACCATCATTGATGTGACGCGCAGCGTTCTTCCAGATTGTCAAGCCCAAGCAATGCGCGCACATTCGGGCGCGTCTTGACCAGATCGTGGATGCTGTATTTCATCAGCACCTCGAAGAAGGCGTTGAGCGCTTCGCGCAGCGCCGAATTCAGGCCGCAACTGTCAATCAACGGGCAGTCGGTGGCGTCATTTTCAAAACATTCCGCCATGGCAAAATTTTCTTCCGTGACGCGAACAACGTCAAACAGCGAAATTTGCGTTGCCGGACGGCCAAGCTTGACACCGCCATTGCGGCCGCGCACCGTCTCGACCAGCTTTGCCTCAACAAGTGGCTGCAGGATCTTGAAAAGAAAGAGTTCCGAGACGCCGTAAGCTTGTGCAATTTCAGGGATGCGGCTCAATTTGCCATCATTGACGGCACAATACATCAGCATCCGAATGGCATAATTCGTCTGTCGCGTAAGACGCATCATTATTCCTTTCAGTCGGTCGGAAGGACCGGGAAGATTTGCGCTTCCGCCCGCTTCCGGCTCCGTCCCTGCTTCAGATCAGTGATGAGGCAGAACAGGAGACTTAAATCCTCAAGGATTCCATGGTTGTAGTCACTTTAGAATCATTCTTAAAAATATTGAAGCCCTTTTATCTGCCGGCATAAAAATAAGTTTGTGACTATAAGCTAATATAATAAGTGAACCATCGGACTGATCATGGATGTCATGTGGTCAGTGTTGCCGGCAAAATCAATGGTTTAACGGAGGCCTGTCCGTGATTGTGTCCTGAATGGTCCGAATGCTGTCAATGCTGATTACTGACAGACGTCGATCCATTCTGCTCCCACCAGCTCTGCCATTTTGTCCGGATTGATTCGCACAGCACTGTTGATGGCACCAGCCGCCGGCACGACCTCATCAAAGGCTTTCAGCGAGATATCGCAATAGATGGGCAGGGGTGAGGGCAGGCCGAAGGGGCAGACGCCGCCAACCGGATGGCTGGTGACGGCAAGCACGGTTTCTGCGTCCAGCATGCGCGGCTTGGCGCCAAAGCGATCCTTGAACTTGCGATTATCAATGCGCGCATCCCCGCGCGTAACGATCAGGATGGTCTGATCCCTGGCGCTGATGGAAAGCGTCTTGGCGATCTGGCCCGGTTCGACGCCATGTGCCTCGGCGGCAAGTGCGACGGTTGCAGTGCTGGTTGGCAGTTCAATGACTTCGATTTCAGGCGCCTTGGCGGCGAAAAATGCTTTTACGGATTCCAGACTCATACCCGTTCCCCTGTCATGCGGGCGCGAGTTTATTGACTGGCACTGGCGCGCGCAACCATGTCAGCGATCAATACGTGTTGACAGGATGATGGAGGACATGGTGCGCTCAACGCCTTCCAGCGCGCCGATCTCGTCCAGCACGGCATCCAGCTCCTTGATGGAGGGCGATTCGACAATGGCAATCATGTCATATTGGCCACTGACGGAATGCAGCGTGCGCACAGCCATCATGTTTCGCAATGCCTGTTCCACTTTCGCGGCAAGTTTCGGAAATGCCGTGATCAGCACATGCGCGCGCACCAGATCGCGCTCGAAATCATGCGCGATGCGCACGGTATAGCCTTCAATAACGCCTTGTTTTTCCAGTTTTTCAATACGGCTTTGCACGGTGGTGCGTGACACGCCAAGCCGCCGGGCAAGGTCGGCAGTGGAGGCGCGAGCATTCTCGCGCAGCAGGGAAAGCAGGGCAATGTCGGCTTTTGTCGTCATATTGTCCAATTTATTCGACGATATGTCAAAAATAATAGCGTCATTTCGTCGGTTTGCATACTTCTTTTTTCATGAATTTTTGTCACGATCATGCAATCGGTTATTCGCTCTTTATGGGGAACAGACATGTCACGAGAAAATTCCGTTAAAGAAATCCTGGTTGTTGGTGCGGGCCATATTGGAGCGACCATTGCAGACATGCTTGCTTCAACCGGCGATTATGCCGTTACGGTGGTTGACCGTTCGCAGGCCCAGCTTGATACGATGGAATCAAGCGCAAAGATCAACAAGCAGACGCTGGACATCATGGACACGCCGGCTCTGGAAAAGGCCCTTGCCGGCAAATATGCCGTTTTGAGTGCTGCGCCATTCCAGCTGACTACCAGAATTGCCGAAGCAGCAGCCAGAACCGGCGTGCATTATCTTGACCTGACCGAGGATGTTGCCAGCACCAAGCGCGTCAAGGAACTGGCGAAGGATGCCAAGACGGCCTTCATCCCGCAGTGCGGCCTTGCCCCTGGCTTCATCTCGATCGTTGCCTACGATCTGGCCAAGCGTTTTGACACGCTCGACAGCGTGCGCATGCGCGTCGGCGCCTTGCCGCAATTCCCGTCCAATGCGTTCAATTATAACCTGACCTGGAGCACCGACGGTCTCATCAACGAATATATCGAGCCGTGCGAAGCCATTGTGAATGGCAAGCTGACGAAGGTTCCAGCCCTCGAAGAACGCGAGGAATTTTCGCTCGATGGCGTCACCTATGAGGCCTTCAATACTTCTGGCGGTCTTGGCACGCTGTGCGAAACGCTGGAAGGCAAGGTACGCACGCTGAACTATCGCACCATCCGTTATCCGGGGCATGTCGCCCTGATGAAGGCGCTGCTCAACGATCTTGGCCTGCGTCATCGCCGTGAAGTGCTGAAGGACCTGTTTGAAAACGCGCTGCCTTCGACCATGCAGGATGTGATCGTGATCTTTGTGACCGTCTCCGGTACCAAGAACGGTCATCTCGTGCAGGAAACCTATGCCAACAAGATCTACGCCGAACGGGTTGGCTCGGTTGTACGCTCCGGCATCCAGATCACGACGGCTTCAGCAATTTGTGCAGTGCTTGACATGCTGGCAACGGGCAAGCTGCCTGAAAAGGGCTTCATCCGTCAGGAAGACATCACGCTGGATGATTTCCTCGCCAACCGCTTTGGCAAGGCCTATGCGCAGGATCACAATTGTGCGCGCCTTGTAGCCTGATCACGTACACGGTCCTGCCTGGCATCTGTGCCGGGCAGGGTCGCATTGTGAACAGAGCTCTCCTCTGAATTCCATGCCGCCTTGAAATTCTACAAATATTGTAGAAATTAGGGCGGCATTTTATGCATAGTAGCAGAATTCTGTAACCAGGGACGACCCAAATGTTGAAAGCTGTTTTGCTGGCCGGATTGGCCTCAGTCGCACTTGCATTGCCTGCTCAGGCAAAGGAGTGGAAGGAAATTCGCATCGCCAGCGAAGGTGCCTATCCGCCATTCAACTACATGAATAGCGAGGGCCAGCTTGTTGGCTTCGATCTTGATATTGCCAATGCGCTTTGCGAAGCCATGGAGGCAAAATGCACGATCGTTGCCAATGATTGGGATGGCATGATTCCTGGCTTGCAGGCCAACAAGTTTGATGCGGTGATTGCCTCCATGGCCATCACGGATGAACGCAAGCAGCAGGTCGCTTTCTCCGACCGCTATTACACCACGCCGCTTTCCGTCGTCGTGCCGAAGGACAGCCCGATCACCTCGCTCGAACCGTCTGCCTTTGAAGGCAAGACCGTCGGTGCACAGGCTGGCACCACGCAGGGCAACTATGCCGATGACGTCTACGGCAAGGCTGGCGCTGATGTACGCCTCTATCCGACCGCGGACGAGGCCAATGCCGATCTTGAAAGCGGACGTCTGGACGCAATCGCTGCCGACAAGTTCCTCGCCGCTGACTGGCTGAAGAAGCAGGGGGCGGAATGCTGCAAGTTCCTTGGCGACATTCCGGGTTCGGAAACCGAAATCGCGGTCGCGCTGCGCCAGGGCGATGATGATCTGCGCGAGCAGTTCAATGCTGCAATCAAGAAGATCCGTGAAAACGGCACCTACGATACGATCCGCAAGAAATATTTCGACTTCGACATTTATTGATCGAATCGCACTGCTTCTTGTGAAACATTGATTGCTCTGGTGTGGAGGAACGCCAGACAAAGAGTTTCAGGAAAAGTAGGCACCGGTTTTCCGCCCGGAACTGCGAAACAACAAGATGACAGCCAATTCAGGGTTCCTGTAAAATCGGAATTGCTCTGGTCAAAATGGCTTGATCAAAACCCATCGGACGGGGCATTCTCCGTCCGAAAGGAAAAAACATAGGGGAATAAAATGTTCAAATCCGTTCTCTTGGCGGGGGTGGCTTCGGTCTTGGCCGTCCTGCCGGCACAGTCGAAGGACTGGAAAGAAATCCGCATTGCGACCGAGGGTGCCTATCCGCCCTTCAATTTTGTCGCGGCTGACGGGTCGCTGCAAGGGCTTGATGTTGACATCGCCAACGCCTTGTGCGCGGCAATGGAAGCCAAGTGCACCATCGTTGCCAATGACTGGGAAGGCATGATTCCGGGCCTCAAGGCCAACAAGTTCGATGCCGTGGTTGCATCGATGAGCGTGACGGAAGACCGCAAGAAGCAGGTTGCCTTTACCGACAAATATTATTCGACGCCGCTTGCCGTCGTCGTGCCGAATGATTCCAAGATTACCTCGCTTGAGCCGGATGCCCTCAAGGGGCTGACCATTGGCGCGCAGGCCGCGACGACTCAGGGCACTTATGCCGAGGATGTCTATGGCAAGGCTGGCGCCAATGTGAAACTTTATCCGACCGCTGACGAAGCCAATGCCGACCTCAAGAGCGGCCGTCTGGATGCGGTTGTCTCCGACAAGTTCCCTGCCGCAGAATGGATCAAGGGAGATGGCAAGGAATGCTGCAAGCTGCTTGGCGATATTCCGGGCACGCAGACCGATACGGCCATTGCCATCCGTCTTGAGGACAATGATCTGCGCGAGCAGTTCAATGCCGCAATCAAGAAGATTCGCGAAGATGGCACCTATGCCACTATCGTGAAGAAATATTTTGATTTCGATATTTACTGATTGCTAATGGCTTGTTTTCCGGGCGTTGCGCCTCCGATCGCGCAATGTCCGGAATTCCTGAATTGACGCATGTCTCATCCCAAAAGCCTATCCGCTTCTGGCGGACATGTACGGGATAGCTCCAGAAATGTGGCAATCAGCTTTCGGTCGGAAACTACGGAAATCAACATGTTGGAGCAAACAGCATTTCGGTGAAAATCTGAATTGTTCTAGTATCGTGCGCGCCGGATTGCCGGCGCGTTTCATTTATATGGTGTCAGGGCATGTCTGAGCAGCGGTTTGATGTCGTCGTTCTTGGGGCTGGTATTGTTGGCGTCTCAACGGCGCTGCATCTGATTGCGCGCGGGCGATCCGTCTGTCTGATTGATCGCGGCGAGCCGGGGCTGGGCACGAGCTATGGCAATGCGGGCTTGATCGAACGCGCATCGGTCATTCCCTATTCCTTCCCGCAAGGCCTTGGGAATCTGCTGCGCTATGCGCTCAATAACCGTTCAGATGTGCGCTATGATCCATTCTATGTGCCGCGAATCGCTGGATGGCTTTACCGGTTCTGGCGCGAATCCAACCCCGATCGTCTGAAAGTCGCCATTGCGGCCATGCTGCCGCTGATCGAAGCCTGTGTGCGTGAGCATGATTATCTGATTGTTGAGGCAGGCTGTAGGAATCTGATCCGTGCCAATGGCTGGATTGAAGTACACCGCAGCACGGAATCATTTCATGCCGCAGTCAAAAGACTTCCTTCATTGCAGCAATATCGCCTCAGCTATGATGTGCTGGACAGTGCCGCGCTCCATGCAAGAGAGCCAGGCCTGGGGGAAGCTGCCGGTGCGATTCACTGGCTTGATCCGAAAACGGTGATCAATCCGGGCGGCCTCGTCAAAGCCTATGCTGACCTTTTTGTGACCAAAGGCGGGGTGTTTCTGTATGGCGATGCCGGTTCGACGGTGCAGCGCGACGGCAACTGGCAGGTTACGACGGACAAGGGGCTTGTCACGGCGAAGGACATCGTGGTGGCGCTGGGCCCACAGGCTGGAATCGTGTTCCGGAAATTTGGCTATGGTTTTCCGCTTGCGGTAAAGCGCGGCCACCACATTCACTTTACGATGAAAGGCGGCGCACAACTTGGCCATTCCATCGTCGATGACGAGGCCGGCTATGTACTGGCACCCATGGTGCAGGGCGTGCGTCTGACGACCGGCATTGAATTCGCCTCACCCGATGCGCCGCCCAATCGCATCCAGATCAGGCGGACGGAAAAGATTGCCCGGAAACTTCTGCCACAATTGGGTGATCAGATCGAAACCACGCCATGGCTGGGCCTGCGGCCGTGCCTGCCGGACATGCGCCCGATCATTGGTGCTGCCCCCAATCATAAGGGCCTTTGGTTCAATTTCGGCCACGCCCATCATGGCTTGACACTTGGCCCGGCAAGTGGCCGGCTCCTGGCAGAAATGATGAGCGGTGAGAGGCCCTATATCGACCCGACACCTTATTCCGCACACAGGTTTCTGTAAATCTGAAGCCTTACCAGCACGGCTCACCGTATTGGCGTAAAATCAGTTCTCACTGGAGGAAAATGGCCTAAGTTGCCTATTTTGCAGGCAAAATGCACACCAGAATAAACATTTCCGGCTTAAATGTTGATTTGATTCGTTTTTCGGTTCGAATTCGCTGGCTTTTGTCATTAAGAAAGGGTAAATTTTAATCACCTCCCCTGTGGAAAAGAAAATAATAAAAATCGCGGGAATGTCGTTGACAGTTTTATGGTTGGGGTTCTATATAGCTCCACAACGAG
>NZ_JBHSEL010000115.1:0-27513 GCF_042653845.1 Daeguia caeni
CAAGTGGTGACACACAGGCACTGAATGACACACAGTCACTGAAACAGATGAAACGCCCCGGTTCCGCCGGGGCGTTTTGCATGGGTGAAACGCATGCGAAGGGAAGTCATGGCCGAGGCCTGTTTCCGTCACGGTGAAGGGGACCTTATGTCCGTCAGTCGAACTTGGCTGAATGGATGATGTCGCGGGTGACCTGATTGATGTCGCGCTGACCGCACAGCGCCATGGTGATATCGAGCTCCTTGCGGATGATTTCGAGCGCAAGAGTTACGCCCTCCTTGCCCAGGGCGCCAAGGCCATAGAGAAAGGGGCGGCCGATAAAGACGCCGCGTGCGCCAAGGGCGCGTGCCTTGAGCACATCCTGTCCGGAGCGCACACCGCCATCCATATGGATTTCGATCCTGTCGCCCACGGCTTGAACGATGGCTTCAAGCTGGGAAATCGATGATGGCGCGCCGTCGAGCTGGCGGCCGCCATGATTGGATACGATGATCGCATCCGCTCCGGTCTCGGCAGCCATTTTTGCGTCCTCGACATCAAGGATGCCTTTCAGAATGAGTTTGCCACCCCATTGTTCCTTGATCCACGCCACATCCTTCCAGTTGAGATGCGGGTCGAACTGTTCTGCTGTCCAGGCTGACAGGGAAGACAGGTCGGTGACATTCTTGGCGTGGCCCGCAATATTGCGGAATGTCCGGCGCTGTGTGCCCAGCATGCCAAGGCACCAGCGCGGCCGCGTTGCCATCTGCCATATATGTTTTGGCGTGAATTTCGGCGGGGCGGAAAGGCCGTTGCGAATGTCCTTGTGCCGCTGGCCGAGGATCTGCAGATCAAGCGTCAGCACCAGCGCCGAACAGCCGGCATCACGCGCACGCGTGATGAGGCTTTTGACGAAATCGCGGTCGCGCATCACGTAAAGCTGGAACCAGAACGGCTTTTTGGTGACGGACGCGACATCCTCGATCGAGCAGATGCTCATGGTGGACAGGGTGAAGGGCACGCCAAAATCTTCGGCCGCCTGTGCTGCCAGCATTTCACCATCGGCATGCTGCATGCCGGTGAGGCCCGTTGGTGCAAGGGCCACCGGCATGGAGACCTTTTCGCCGATCATGGTGCTTTCCAGCGAGCGATTGGTCATATCCACCAGCACGCGCTGGCGCAGCTTGATTTTCTTGAAATCTTCTTCATTGGCGCGATAGGTCTGCTGCGTCCAAGCGCCGGAATCTGCATAATCGAAAAACATTTTCGGCACGCGGCGCCGTGCCAGTCGCTTCAGGTCGGCGATCTCAACAATGCTTGAAGAGGAGCAGCTGGACATGGAATAAGCCTTTCAAGGTTGGTTGCATGCATTGGCATCGCGCTTTGAGCGCACAAAATCAAGCACAACACTATCAATTGAAGGGTAATACGATCTTGCCTATGCTTAAGGGACAATGCTCCGAGCATCCATCCGGGACGGCAGGGTAGGCGGCAAGGTAGAAGCAACATGAAAAATCAGGATATGAAGGCCAGCTTCATTGGCAGGAAACCGAAGGCTGCCGGCGGCTGGGGGGCGCTGACAAGCTGCGGCAAGCAATTGCTGGCAAGCGGTGCGCCCCTGACGGGCGCGCGTGCGCTGCTCAAGGCCAATCAGCCCAATGGCTTTGATTGCCCCGGTTGCGCCTGGGGTGATCCGGAGCATGGCTCGTCCTTCGAGTTCTGTGAAAACGGGGTGAAGGCGGTTGCCTGGGAGGCGACCGACCGGCGCACGACGCCGCAATTCTTCCGCGACCATACGGTGACGGAACTGCGCACATGGTCGGATCATGATCTGGAACATACCGGCCGTCTTACCCATCCCATGCGCTATAATCCGGCGACGGACAAATATGAGGCCATCGCATGGGATGAGGCCTTCAAGGCGATTGCCGACATATTGCGCGGCTTTGATACGCCGAACCGGGTGGAATTCTATACGTCCGGCCGCGCCTCGAATGAGGCGGCCTTTCTCTATCAGCTCTTTGTGCGTGCCTATGGCACCAACAATTTTCCCGACTGTTCCAACATGTGCCATGAGGCAAGCGGCGTTGCGCTGAAACAGTCGATCGGTGTCGGCAAGGGCACGGTGCTGCTGGAAGATTTTGAAAAAGCCGATGCCATTTTCGTGGTTGGCCAAAATCCGGGCACCAATCATCCGCGCATGCTGGGCGATCTGCGCCGAGCGGCCGAGCGGGGGGCAAGGATTGTCGTGTTCAATCCGGTGCGCGAAAGGGGGCTTGAGCGTTTTGCAGATCCGCAAAACAAGCTTGAAATGCTGCATGGCGGCAGCGCGCCGATTGCCAGCGATTATCTGCAGCCGCGGCTTGGCGGCGATCTGGCAGCCTTTCGCGGTATGGCGAAGGCCGTGTTTGCAGCCGATGACGAGGCACTTGCGGCTGGCAGGCCGTCGGTGCTGGATCGCAGCTTTCTGGCGCAGCATACGGCGGCGTTCGAGGCTTACCGCGCTGCGGTTGATGCAACATCATGGGAGGCGATCGAGGATCAGTCCGGCCTGACGCGGGAGGCGCTGGAACATGCCGCCCGGATCTATATGAATGCACACCGCGTGATCTGCACCTGGGCGATGGGGGTGACCCAGCATCGCCATTCGGTAATCACCATTCGCGAGATCACCAATTTCATGCTTTTGCGCGGTAATATTGGCAAGCCGGGGGCGGGGCTTTGTCCGGTGCGCGGCCATTCCAATGTGCAGGGCGACCGCACTGTTGGCATCAATGAGCGTCCATCCGCAGCCTTTCTTGACGCGCTGGAGCGTGAATTCAATTTCAGGCCGCCGCGCGAGCCGGGCCATAATGTGCTGGGCGCGGTTGGCGCGATGCTTGATGGAACGGCACAGGCCTTTGTCGGTCTTGGCGGCAATTTTGCCCGTGCAACGCCTGACAGTCCGATCATCGCCAAGGCGCTTTCCGGCCTGCGCCTGACAGTACATATTGCAACCAAGCTCAATCATTCGCATCTGGTGCCGGGACGGGATTCCTTCATCCTGCCATGCTTGGGCCGCACGGAAATCGACCTGAATTCCAAGGGCGTGGCCCAGCTTGTCACGGTCGAGGATTCCATGAGCATGGTGCATGGTTCGGGCGGCATCAATCCGCCCGCCTCGCCATATCTGCGTTCGGAAATCGCCATTGTCGCCGGCATTGCCAATGCCACTTTGGGGCCATGGCCGGTCGACTGGCTGGCACTTGCCGATGATTATGACCAGATCCGTGAACTGATCGCTCGTGTCCTGCCGGATTTTCACGATTACAACAGGCGCGTGCGCGTGCCGCGCGGCTTCCACCTGCGTAATGCGGCTCGTGAACTGGAATGGCTGACTGCAACTGGCAAGGCGACTTTCTGGACCGGCCCCTTGCCGGAGGCGACCGAGCATCAGCGGGCGCGCATGAAACAGGGCCATTTTGTGCTGCAGACCTTCCGCAGTCATGATCAGTACAATACCACAATCTATGGCATGGATGACCGCTATCGCGGTGTTTATGGCGAACGGCGTGTCGTCTTTATGCATCCGGATGACATGGCAGAGCTTGGCGTTGCGGCGGGCGAGCGCACTGATATTGTGGGCGCGTTCGAGGATGGCGTGGAACGCGTGGCGCGCGATTTCCGCTTTGTGCCCTATGACATTCCGCGCGGCTGTGTCGCCGGCTATTATCCGGAAATGAATGTGCTGGTGCCCTTGGCAAGCGCCGGGGATGAAAGCTATACGCCGACATCCAAATCTGTCATCGTCAGTTTCCGGCCCTATCCGAAGGCAGTGCAGTGACGGATCGTACAGAAGCGCACTTCATGGCGCTGGTGGAGCGGCTGCAGGCGGCAGAACCGCAATTTTCCCGCATTGGCGCAGGCATTCTGGCAGCGCTTGCGCTTGGTTTTGCCGATGACAGTCGCAGCTTTGCGCGCCAGTTCGGCATTGCCCATGCGTTGATCCTGCGCGAGCTCGCAGGGCTTTCCTGCCATGATGCGTGGCTCACCATTCTAAGGCGTGACCCGCGAACACAGCGAACATGGTATCAGGCAGGCGAGGCATTACGCCGCTTCACCTGACATTTGCCGGCCCATGTCCTGTTCCCTTGCCGCGCAAGAAGCCATATGGCCGGGCTGATTGTCGCGCTCTGGCCCTGACTGGTGCCCATGCGGACAGCAGGCGCAAAAATAGAACCAATTGCTTTCCGGCTTGCAATTGGTTCTAATTCGGTTCTATATTGACCGACATGAATAGAACCGATCTGATAGCGGCAATCGCGAAACGCGGCCTGCATGACCCGGAGGTCAAGGGGCCGCTTTATCGCAATCTGGCGCGCATCCTGGGGGAGCTGATTGCCGAGGGCAAGCTTGCGCCCGGTACCAGCCTGCCGCCGGAGCGCGAATTTGCCGAACAGCTTGATATTGGCCGCATCACGGTTCGCAATGCCTATCGCCAGCTGATGGAGCAGGGTGATCTGGTCTCACGGCGCGGCAGCGGCACCTTTGTGGCCGAGCGCCCGGCACGCATGAGCCAGAGTCTGTGGCGGCTTACTTCCTTTTCCGAAGACATGCGTTCGCGCGGCAAGGAGCCGGGCGCAAAGGTGATGATCAACGGGCCGGGCCGGCCATCGCCGGAAGAAGCCTTCCGGCTTGGCATTGGCGTTGATACGCCGGTGGTTCGGCTTGATCGCCTGCGTCTGGCCGATGGCATTCCCATGGCGCTGGAACGCGCAGTGGTGCCGCGCCATTTTCTGGGGGCTGACAGAGTGGAGGGGCCATCGCTTTATGGCACGCTGGCGCAATGCGGTTTCAAGCCGGTGCGTGCGATGCAGCGCCTATCGGCCGTGACTCTTTCGCCTGCAAGTGCCAGACTGCTCGATGTGCCGCATAGTTCGCCTGCGCTTCTGATCGAGCGCATTTCCTATCTCAATGACGACAGGATCGTCGAATATACGCGTTCACACTATCGCGCCGATGCCTATGACTTCGTCGCGGAATTGAAAATTGGAGATTAATCGTGACCATGTCCGCATCCCTTATGCTTCAGGAAACCGAACAATCGCCGCAGGTTGTGGCGCGTCTTCTGGAGAAGGAGGCGGGAACCTTCGCAGAGATTGCGCGCATTTTTGCCGAGCGCCAGCCTGCCGTCATCACCACGGCGGCGCGTGGTTCATCGGATCATGCCGCGACATTCTTCAAATATCTGACCGAAATTGCCACCGGCACGCCGGTTGCCTCCATCGGGCCGTCCATTGCCTCGGTCTATGGCGTGAATCTGAAGCTCAACAATGCGCTGCATTTCACCGTGTCGCAGTCGGGTGGCAGCCCGGATATCATTGCCGCACAGGCCGCTGCCAAGAAGGGCGGGGCGGTGACGATTGCCGTTGTCAATGTCACGGAAAGCCAGCTTGCCAAGGAAGCCGACATCGTGCTTGCCCTGCATGCGGGCGAAGAAAAGAGCGTGGCGGCGACCAAGTCCTTCATTGCGTCCGTGGCGGCACTTTCAGGCGTGGTGGCTGCAATAAGTGGCGATGCCTCCCTGCAGGCAGGGCTTGCAAGACTGTCGGATGCGCTTGCCGCAACCAGACCCGAAGGACGCGAGCCGGTCGAAAACCTGCTGCTGAACACCCGTTCGCTTTATACGGGCGGGCGTGGTACGGCCTTTGCCATTGCGCTTGAGGCTGCGCTGAAGGCCAAGGAAACGGCAAGCATCCACGCCGAGGCCTTTTCGCTGGCTGAACTTATGCATGGTCCAAGCCGTCTGGTGGAGGACGGTTTTCCGGTTCTGTCCTTCCTGCCGCGCGATGAGGCCTTTGATGGCAATATGGAAGCGCTGAAGCGACTTCATTCCTTTGGTGCCAGCATCATCACCCTGTCGGATGCCGAAACGCCGGGCTTCCGCCTGTCATCGGCATCGACCGGCAATGCGCATCTTGATCCGCTGGTCTCGCTGATCAATTTCTATCGGATTATTGAGTCGGTGACGCGCCGCAAAGGTTTTGACCCCGACAGGCCGCGCAATCTCAAGAAGGTTACGGTGACGATATGAAACGCAAATCCGCAATCGCAGGCGCGCGGATCTTTGACGGCGAACGCTTTCATGACCGCTGCGCGCTGGTGTTCGACAACGGCCGGGTCGAGGCCATCATCCCTGAATCCGCCCTTGGCGAGGCGCATGCGGTGGACAGGCTCAATGGCGGCATTCTGGCGCCGGGCTTCATCGATGCGCAGGTCAATGGCGGCGGCGGGCGCATGCTCAATGACGAGCCGACGCCGGAAACCATGTATGTGATTGCCGATGGTCACCGCAAGTTTGGTACGACCAGCCTTCTGCCAACGCTGATCACCGACACCACGCCGGTGCGTGACCGCGCGATTGAAGCGGCAATCGAAGCCGTGAAGGCTGACAAGGGCGTTGCCGGTCTTCATCTCGAAGGCCCGCATCTGGCACCAGCCCGCAAGGGCGCACATCTGGCCGAACTCATGCGCCCGGTCGATGATGCCGATATTGCGCTCTATATCCGCGCGGCTAAACAGATCGGCACGCTGCTTGTCACCATGGCTGCCGAGCAGGTCACGCCTGAGCAGGTGCGCCGTCTCAGCGAAGGCGGCGTGATCGTCAGCATCGGTCATAGTGATACGACAGCAGAAGAAGCCTTGAAGCGCTTTGATGCTGGTGCGCGCAGTGTCACCCATCTGTTCAATGCCATGAGCCAGATCGGCCATCGTGCGCCGGGTCTGGCGGGGGCTGCCCTAGATCACCCGGACATCTGGTGCGGCATTGTTGCCGATGGTCACCATGTCAACCCGATGGCGCTGCGTCTGGCCTTGCGCGCAAAGCGTGGCGATGCCCATCTGTTCTTCGTCACCGATGCCATGGCGCTGGTCGGCTCCAATTCGGAAAGTTTTGAGATCAATGGCCGTGTGGTCAGGCGCGTGCCGGGGGGCATCTGCTCCAAGCTGATCCTGCCGGATGGAACGATTGCCGGTTCCGACCTCGATATGGCCACGGCCATTCGCTTTGGTGTAGCGGAACTGGAGCTTTCCCTGCCGGAAGCGCTGCGCATGGCAAGCCTTTATCCGGCGCGATACTTGCGTCTTTCCGACCGTGGGCTTTTGCGTCCGGGCATGCGCATGGATGCGGTACATCTTGATGATGGTCTTCGTGCCAGGGCGACATGGCTTTCGGGAGAAAAGCGCATTGAGGCAGGCGCATGACCGCAATCACCGACCGCTATTTTGATGATCTGATCAGCCGCATGGCGACAGTGAAGCAAAGACTGGCCGTGCCAATGGAAAAGGCAGCAGAGCTGATCGTTGCGGCGGCGCGGGCTGACCGGCGCGTCTTTGTCTTTGGCACGGGGCATTCGCACATGATGGCGGAGGAGCTGCATTATCGCGCGGGCGGTCTGGCGCTGACGGTACCGGTGCTCTGCGACGAGATCATGCTGCAGCATGGCGCTTTGGCAAGCTCCGCCTTTGAGCGGATTGACGGGGCGGTGCTGCCGCTCCTTGAGCGCTATGGCATTGGCGCCGGCGATGTGCTGATTGTCGTGTCCAATTCGGGCGTCAATGCCGCTCCGCTTGATGCGGCGCGCCATGCGCGCGACAGGGGAGCCGCCGTGATTGCCCTGACCTCGGTGACCTATTCCAACGCCATTGCCAATGGCCGGCCGCAGCTTCTGTCGCTTGCCGATGTCGTGCTCGACAATGATGCCCCTTCCGGCGATGCGGTGCTGGCGCTTGCGGGAAGTGCGCTCAAGGTCGGGCCGGTTTCAACGGCACTGGGCGTCACCATTCTCAATGCTGTCTTTGCCGAAGTTGCCGCACGGCTGGTTGCGGATGGCAATGCGCCGGTTTATCTGAGCGCCAATATGCCGGGGGCGGCGGAAGTCAATCAGCAACTCGTTCAGCGCTATCGCGACCGTAATCCGCATCTGTAAAACTTCAACCTTATCAAGAAAGACGCTTGATAGCGCATTTCGGCCGGTGCATTACGCATTTTGGCATGGCTGCGGGCGCATTCAGGATTATGGTCGCGCGCCGTAATCGCCTATACCTTCTTAATAAGGAAAGTCCGATGCATAAATTTGTCCTAACTGTCACCTGCAAGTCCACCCGCGGCATTGTTGCTGCGATTTCGGGTTTTCTTGCCGGTCATGGGTGCAACATTGTTGACAGTGCCCAGTTTGACGATCTGGATGCCGGGCGTTTCTTTATGCGCGTCAGCTTCATTTCCGAAGAAGGCGCGACCCTTGAAGGGATTCGTTCGGATTTTGCCGCGGTCGCAGCGCCATTCGAGATGGACTACCGGTTTTATGATGGCGCAAGCCGCACCAAGACGCTGCTGATGGTATCGCGTTTTGGCCATTGCCTCAACGACCTGCTTTACCGCTGGAAGATCGGCGCCCTGCCGATCGATATTGTCGGCGTGGTGTCAAACCATTTCGACTATCAGAAGGTCGTGGTGAACCATGACATTCCGTTCCATCATATTGCGGTCACCAAGGAAAACAAGCCGGAAGCCGAACGGCACCTGATGAATATTGTCGAGGCAACCGGCACGGAACTGATCGTGCTGGCGCGCTACATGCAGGTTCTCTCCGACGAGATCTGCCAGAAAATGTCAGGCCGCATCATCAACATTCACCATTCCTTCCTGCCATCCTTCAAGGGCGCAAACCCGTACAAGCAGGCCTATGAACGCGGCGTGAAACTGATTGGCGCCACCGCCCATTATGTGACCGACCAGCTTGATGAAGGCCCGATCATCGAACAGGACGTTGCACGCATCACGCATGCCCAAAGTGCGGCGGACTATGTCTCGATCGGCCGTGACGTCGAAGCGCAGGTGCTGGCACGCGCCGTCCATGCGCATATCCACCATCGTGTGTTCCTGAACGGAAACCGCACCGTCGTGTTCCCGGCAAGCCCAGGATCCTTCGCCTCTGAACGCATGGGGTGATCTTTGCGGTTCTGGCGGGCTGCAAATCGCGTCTTTTTGCGCTTCCGGTGCTCATATACCTTTAAGTACACTCAGCTCCGGTTCTCAAAAGCCACGATTTCCGCCACCCCATAACCACAAGCCCGCTAATCGCCAATGCAGTGTTCAATGAAAAACCCCGCCGGAGCGGGGTTTCTTTCTGGTTGGTCCTGGAATTAATCAATATCGAAGGAAACGCCCTGAGCCAATGGCAGAGCCTTCGAATAGTTGATGGTGTTGGTTGCGCGGCGCATATAGCCCTTCCACGCATCCGAGCCGGATTCACGACCACCACCGGTTTCCTTTTCACCGCCAAATGCGCCGCCAATTTCTGCACCCGATGTGCCGATATTGACATTGGCAATGCCGCAATCCGAACCTTCAGCCGAGAGGAAACGTTCTGCTTCCTGCAGGTTGAGCGTGAAGATCGAGGACGACAGGCCGGCGCCAACCGCATTGTGCTGTTCCAGAACGTCGTCGAAATCGGAATATTTCATCACATAAAGGATCGGTGCGAAGGTTTCTTCGAGAACCGGGCCTTCCTGCTTCGGCATTTCGACGATGGCCGGGCGGACATAATAGGCGTTTTCATAGCCGACATCGACGCGTTCACCGCCCTGAACCTTGCCGCCATGGGCTTCGGCTTCCCTGAGTGCCTTCTGCATATTGTCGAATGCAGCCTTGTCGATCAGCGGGCCGACAAGGGCCGAGGTTTCGAGCGGCGAGCCGACGGTGACGCTGGCATAGGCCTTCTGCAAGCGCGGAACGAGCGTGTCATAGATGCTTTCATGCACGAAGAGACGGCGCAGCGTGGTGCAGCGCTGGCCAGCCGTACCCATGGCGCCAAAGGCAATGGCGCGTACGGCCATGTCGAGATCGGCCGACGGGCAGACGATGCCGGCATTGTTGCCGCCCAGTTCCAGGATCGTACGGCCAAAGCGCTGTGCAACGCGCGGGCCAACTTCGCGGCCCATGCGGGTCGAACCCGTTGCCGAAATGAGCGGTACCTTCTTGTGGTCGACCAGAACCTCACCAATGGTGCGGTCGCCAATGATGAGCTGCGACAGGCCTTCCGGTGCATCGCCAAAGCGCTTGAGGGCACGGTCGAAGATTGCCTGCGAGGCAAGGGCGGTCAGGATCGATTTTTCCGATGGTTTCCAGACAACCGAGTCACCGCAGACGATGGCAAGTGCGGTGTTCCACGACCAGACGGCAACCGGGAAGTTGAAGGCAGAGATGACGCCAACAACGCCAAGCGGATGCCAGGTTTCCATCATGCGATGGCCCGGACGTTCGGTGGCGATGGTCAGGCCATAGAGCTGGCGCGACAGCCCGACTGCAAAATCGCAGATATCGATCATTTCCTGCACTTCACCGAGGCCTTCGGACGGAATCTTGCCGGCTTCGATCGAAACCAGACGGCCAAGATCTTCCTTGGCTGCGCGCAGTTCCTCGCCAAACAGACGGATCAGTTCACCACGCTTTGGTGCAGGCACCATGCGCCACTTGCGGAAAGCCTCGTCAGCCTTCTCGATGATGGCATTGGCTTCTTCCTTGCTATGCGTCCTGATCGACGCAATCTGTTCACCGGTAACCGGGCTGTAGCCCGGAAGGTCGCCGCCGGTATAAGCTGCGGGATCCACACCAAGCTTGGTGAGGATATCTGCGGCTTCCTGCCTGACATCGATTTTCTTAACAGCAGTGTTCATGGTATTCCTCTCTGTTTCATTGTTGCCGGGCCCGGAAGCCGTCTTTCCGGGCCTGCGGCCTTTTCATTCAGCCGCTTCTGCGGTGCTCAGGCGGCGTTGGATCGCCTCCAGGGATTCGCGCTCGATGCGTGCGTAATGTTCAAATTCATTCAGCACCTTTGCACCGAGATCCTGCTCGAAACGCTTCTGGTTCGGGCTTTCGACGAATTCCTGTGCGGCATCGTCGCCGAGATTGGACTGGAAGATACCCGCCGCACTGACCGGCAGGAAGTCTTCATAGACAATCGGGTCAAACTGGACAGCGCCTGCTGCAATCATCGCCTCAAGGTCAGCGCCGGGCGCGAATCTTGCAAGGGCTGCCTCATCCTTGACCGAATAGGCGAAATAGCCAAGGCCCTGTGCGCGGATCTCTTCCCAGCTATCCGGGAAGGCCGCAAAGGTTTCTTCCAGCGCCTTCATGTATTCGGCCGTATTGGAGCCATCGGCGGCAGGGCGAACCTTTTCACGGGTGGCATCAAGCAGCTTGTCATAAAGCGCGCGGCCCTTCGGCGTGAGCGCAATGCCGCGCTGTTCGATCTCACCAAAGCGGGCCGTATGTGTACCCGGCGTCCAGTTGCCGTTTTCGTCACTGAAGGAAACCGGTTCTTCCAGCGCCTTGAACGAGGTCTGGCGCAGCAGGATCGGACACTTGCGGCTTGGCGGGCCTTCGACCACAGCCTTGGGGTTGATACCGCGCTTTGGCATCTGTTCCTGTACGGCGTCTATGTCAAGCGTACGCGGCGTCAGATGGTTGATGTGCGGGCCCTTGAAAGATACGACGTCGGCAATCAGGCGGTGTGCATCATGCAGGCGCTTGTAAAGATCGGCGCTGACGCTGGCCTTGTCGTGCCAGCGGAAGGTTTCCAGCACTTCTTCAACAAAACGCCTGGCGTCAGCCTCATCAAGGCCACCTTCGGTTTCCGCCTTTTCAACCAGGGCAACTGCGCCGGGCGTGAAGATCTGGCGCCTGGTCAGGGTTTCTTCCGCCTGCTTGCGCAGATCCTCGTCCTTGATCAGGTCAAGGCGCAGGAGAGAGGTGAAGACGCGGAAAGGATTGTGTTTCAGTGCGGCGTCATCAATCGGACGGAAGGCGGTCGAGTGAACCGGAATGCCGGCAACGCTCAGGTCATAATAGCCAACCGGATACATGCCCATGACGGCAAAGACACGGCGCATCATGGCAAGTTCGGCTGCGGTGCCAAGACGAATCGCACCATGACGCTCTTCGGTAATGCGCTCAAGGCTGTCGGTTTCCTTCAACCGTTCATGCAGATGCGAATCATTGGCCAGAACCGCTGCGTTGATATCGGCAACGAGTTCCATCAGCGTTCCGTAAGCCGGCACTTCCTGTTTGTACATGGCCGACATTGCGGCTGAAAAGGCGGCACGAATACGGTCGGGGGAAACATGTTTTTGCGCGTTCATTACGTCTGCTGCCGTAAAAAGTTGGGTATGATGCTCATGCACTGGGCCGTTGCGGGCGTGGGTGCGGTGGTTTATGATAAAAACAGATAATATCAGTGAAATTTGGGTTCTGGTTGCAAAGATAGCAACTATGTTCATGCGGGATGGGAATGAAGCTAAGCAGACGATTGATCCCGGACATTGCGACGCTCCAGGCTTTTGAGTGTGCTGCACGCCATGGGAGCTTTACCCAGGCCGCGCATGAGCTCAATCTGACGCAGAGCGCCGTCAGTCGTCAGATCAGGGATCTGGAGATCCAACTTGGCGTGCTTTTGTTTGAACGCATCAGGCAGCGTATTCTTTTGTCCGATGCGGGGCGGAAATTCTTGCCGGAAGTGCGCCGTCTTCTGGCCCAGACAGAAGACACGATGTTGCGCGCCATGGCTTCGGCGCAGTCCACCTCTTCGTTCAGCATTGCAACGCTGCCGACCTTTGGCATGCGCTGGCTGATGCCGCGCATACCCGATTTCATCGAAAAGCATCCGGGCATTGCGCTGAATGTCGCCTCGCGTTCGGGTGTGTTTGATTTTGAGGAACAACCCTTTGATCTTGCTATACATTATGGTCAGCCGGTCTGGGCGCATGCAACCTGCACCTTCTTGTGCAGCGAGGTGATCGTTCCGGTCGCAAGCCCGCAATTGTTAAAGACGCTGTCGCCCAGGGAACCGGTGGATCTGGAAAACCAGCCGCTTCTGCATCTGGCGACGCGTCCGAAAATCTGGGCACAATGGTTTGAAAGCTGCGGTATCGAGGGGCAGTCGGCCTATCGCGGCCACCGTTTCGACCAGTTTTCGATGGTCATTTCGGCTGCTGTTGCGGGCATGGGCTTTGCGCTGTTGCCGCTTTACCTGATCGAACAGGAATTGCGCAATGGCGAGCTGGTTGTTCTGTTCAACCGGCCCATGCGCACCGAAAATGATTATTATCTCGTCGTGCCGGAGGGCAAGCTTGAAAATCCGCTGACGCAGGTCTTCTGCCAATGGATTTCCGGTCAGGTGGGCAACACGGATTATGAGGCACTGATTCATTCCGATCAGGAATGAACTATTGCGCAAATAACACTGTCCAAATGGCGGGTCTGGCGTGAAATAGGCTCTATCAGACTAAATTCTCTCATAATTCGAAGTGGTTTTGCCGATGTTGAATGATCCGCGTTCTCATGGTCTTTGGGAAAAGACCGCACCCGCGGCGCCGAAGACAATTGCGCTGACAGGCGCACAGAAAGCCGATGTGGTTGTTGTCGGTGGTGGATTTACCGGTCTTTCGACCGCATTGCATCTCGCCGAAAAGGGCGTGAATGTCATCGTGCTCGAAGGCGTGGAGATCGGCTTTGGCGGATCTGGCCGCAATGTCGGCCTGGTCAATGCCGGCATGTGGGTCATGCCGGATGATCTGCCGGGGGTACTGGGCACCAAATATGGCGACCGTTTGCTCGATGTGCTCGGCAATGCGCCAAGGCTCGTTTTCGAAGTGATCGAAAAGCACAAGATCGCCTGCGAGGTGGAGAAGCAGGGCACGCTGCATTGCGCCGTCGGCGCAAAGGGCATGAAGGAACTGGAACAGCGTCATGAGCAGTGGGTGCGCCGCGGCGCCAATGTGAAGCTGCTGGATGCCAGGGAAACCGCAGTCAAGCTCGGCACCGACTATTATGCCGGATCGTTGCTTGACCTGCGTGCTGGCACGATCCAGCCGCTCGCCTATGTGCGTGGCCTTGCTCATGCGGCCATTGCCGCAGGTGCGACGATCTATACCGGCAGCCCCGTTACGGCTGCAGAAGAACACAACGGCAAATGGACGGTGAAGACCGCCAATGGTTCGGTTACGGCTGACTGGGTGGTGGTGGCAACCAATGCCTATACGGTTGAGCCATGGGCGGAAGTGCGCACCGAACTCGTTCATCTGCCTTATTTCAACATGGCCACCAAGCCTTTGTCCGACAATTTGCGCAAGACCATTCTGCCGGAACGCCAGGGCGTGTGGGACACCAAGGAAGTGCTGTCGTCGTTTCGTTTTGATCAGCAGGGCCGCCTGGTCTTCGGCAGTGTTGGCGCGCTGCGCAATACGGGTGCTGCCGTGCACAAGGCATGGGCAAAGAAGCTGCTCAAGCGCATCTATCCGCAGATCGGCGAAGTCGAGTTCGAGGCGGAATGGTATGGCAAGATCGGCATGACCGATGACAATCTGCCGCGCTTCCATCGTCTGGCGCGCAATGTGGTCGGCTTCTCCGGCTATAATGGCCGCGGCATTGCACCTGGCACGGTCTTCGGCAAGATCCTGGCCCAGCTCGTTTCCGGCGAGATTGGCGAGGCAGACCTGCCGCTTCCGGTTACCGAGCCCAAGGCGCAAAGCTTCCGCGGCGTGCGCGAGGCCTATTATGAACTGGGTGCACAGATCGCCCATATTGGTGAAATGGTGATCTGATTTTTTCGGACTGTCATAAAACGACAGTAAAACTGATCTAGACCAGTCGCATCGCCTCGCAAGAGAGGCTGCGGATGGCATGATGATCAGCAAACGGTCAACAGATCGCGAGGCCCTCCGCAGATTGTGACTCTGGCGGAGGGCTTTTTGTTTTTTTCTTGGGGCGTTTGCGATATTTGATGGCGACCATGAACAAAATCATCGGGCAATGTGTCACGACAGCATTTGCGCTCGAAAGCCGGGCGCATTAAGGGCTGAACAGGAAATGGCGCATGGCGCGACTATCAAAGGCGAGTTCGAGGAATATATAGATGAACAAGATGCTGAAGCGTGCTGCTCTTGTGCCGGCGGCACTTGCGGTTCTGCTCAGTGCGGCTACGGCCGATACGCTGACGCTTTATACATCGCAGCCGGAAGCCGATGCCGCAAAGACCGTCGAGGGTTTCCGCAAGGCCAATCCCGATACGGATGTGCAGATCTTCCGTTCCGGCACGAGCGAGCTTCTGACCAAGCTTGCGGCGGAATTTGCCGCTGGCGCGCCACAGCCGGATGTGCTGCTGATTGCCGATGCGGTGACCATGGAAGGGCTGAAAAAGGACAAGCGCCTGATGGCCTATCCTGAAGCCAGGGTCGATGGTTTTGCCCCTGATGCCTATGATGCCGACAAGACCTATTTCGGCTCCAAGCTGATCACCACCGGTATTGCCTATAATACGGCAGCGGCTGAAAAACCTGAACATTGGGCCGATCTTGCCAGGCCGGAATATAAGGGGCAGGTGGTGATGCCAAGCCCGCTTTATTCGGGTGCGGCCGCGCATCTCTTAAGCGGTCTGGTGCTGAACAAGGATCTCGGCTGGGATTATTTCAGGAAATTGCAGGAAAACGAGCTTTCGACCGTCAAGGGCAATGGCGCCGTGCTGAAGGCCATTGCCAGCGGTGAAAAGCCTTACGGCATTCTGGTCGATTTCATGGCATTGAACGCCAAGGCCAAAGGCTCGCCGATTGAATTTGTCTTCCCGTCCGAAGGGGTAACTGCCGTGACCGAGCCGGTTGCGATCATGGCAACGGCCAGGAATGTTGAAGGTGCGAAAAAGTTTGTTGATTTCATCCTGTCGGATGAAGGACAGAAACTGGCGCTGGAACAGGGCTATCTGCCGGCCAAGGCAGGCGTTGGCCGTCCAAGCTGGCTGCCGGAAGGCACAACGATCAACATCATGCCGGTTGATACGCAAAAGGTGCTGGAGCAGACCGACGCGGACAAGAAGCAGTTTTCTGAACTTTTCGGCGGATAGTCGTCTTGATGCGTTTTCTCAATACTGTTCAGGGCCGCGATGCGGCCCTGATTGTTGCAGTCACAGCCATTGTCGTGGTGCTGTCGTTTGCGCCGATGCTGCGGCTTGTGCAGGAAGTCGCAGCCCCGCAGGGCGTGTTGTCGACGCAGGCACTGCGGGAGACTTTGGGCGCGCGCGCGACATGGATTGCGACATGGCATTCGCTGCAGATCGGCATTGGCGGCACGCTGCTGTCACTGGTCTTAGGGATTACGGCGGCCCTGCTCGTCGGCATCACCAATATGCGCGGGCGCAATCTGTTCGTGCTGTTTTATGTCACGCCGCTCTTGATCGCACCGCAGGTGACGGCGCTTGCCTGGCTGCAGTTGTTTGGGCCTTCAAGCCAGTTCCTGAAAGTTCTGGGCCTTGCCCCGCCGCTTGGCAGCCGCAATCCGCTTTATTCGGCCTGGGGCATTATCCTGCTTCTTGGCGTGCAATATGGGCCGCTGGTCTTTCTCATCGTACGTGCTGGTTTGCGCAAACTTCCGCGTGAACTGGTGGAGGCGGCCTTGAGTGCGGGAGCCAGCAAATGGACGGTGCTGCGCACCATCATCCTGCCGCTGATGACGCCGGCAATCATAGGGGCTGCGGCGCTCAGCTTTGTCTCCTGCGTCGGCAATTTTGGCATTCCGGCCTTTCTCGGCATTCCGGCAAATTATCTCGTGCTGCCGACGCTCATCTATCAGCGTCTTTCAAGCGGCGGCCCGGCGGTCCTGTCCAATGTCGCCGTCCTTTCCGTGCTGATCGGTCTGATTGCCATGGCAGGCATTGCGGCACAGGATTATGCTGCGCGCCGGCGTGATTTTCGCATTGTCTCGGCCTCGCAGCCTGCGGCTCCCTTTTCGCTGGGGCGATGGCAGTTTGTGGCGGAAATTGCGGCATGGCTTTTGGTGACGGCGGTCCTGTTCCTGCCGCTGATCGGCCTTGCCCTGTCGGCGGTTGTTCCGGCTTATGGTGTGCCATTGAGCTTCTCGACCGCGACGCTCGACAATTTCCGCTTTGTGCTGTTTGAACATGGCGGGGCGGCGCGCGCCTTCCGCAACAGTATTTTCCTGTCCCTGATGGCAGCGCTTTTTGCGGTGCTGATTGCCGTGCCTTTCGCCTATCTGCTGGCATGGCGCAAAAGGCGCTGGACGGCGGTGCTCAATTTTGCTGCCGAAATGCCCTATGCCCTGCCGGGCGTGGTGCTGGCAATTGCCTGTCTGCTGATGTTCCTGAAACCCCTGCCTTTGGTGGGCTTCAGCCTTTACAACACGCTGTGGATCATCCTGTTTGCCTATATTGCGCGTTTCTTTGTGCTGGCGCTGCGGCCAACGGTTGCGGGATTGCATCAGATCGACCGTGCCATGGAAGAGGCCGCGCGTGTTGCCGGGGCCGGGCTGTTTTATCGGCTGCGCAGCATTATATTCCCGCTGGTCGCACCCGCCACCCTTGCCGGCGGCGTGCTGATTTTCATGACGGCCTTTTGTGAGCTCACGGTCTCGGCGCTTTTATGGACGTCAGGGTCTGAAACCTTGGGTGTGGTGATGTTTTCCTTTGAACAGGGCGGAGATTCTGCCTTTGCTTCCGCCATGTCGATTCTGGCGGTGGTTATGACTTTCATGTTGATGCTGGCCACAAATCTGTTTGCTGGGCGTCTTCCGAACGGGGTTCTGCCATGGCGCGATTGAAAATCGATGGTGTTTCCAAGACCTTCAATGGCTTCACGGCACTGTCTGATCTGTCGCTGGACGTCCGGGACGGCGAATTCGTCGCCATTCTCGGGCCGTCTGGCTGCGGCAAGACGACCTTGCTGCGCATGATTGCCGGTTTTGAGGAAGTTGATGGCGGTGAAATTCATATTGGCGATCAGCGCGTGTCGCACAAGAATTTCCATCTGCCGCCGGAAAAGCGCCAGGTCGGCATCGTGTTTCAGAACTATGCGCTCTGGCCGCATATGACGGTCGCGGAAAATGTCGGCTATAGTCTGAAGGTTGCCAAAGTGGCAAAAGCCGAGCGTGAACGGCGCGTTGAAGAAGCGCTGGCGCTGGTTGACCTCAAGGGATTTGGCGATCGGCGTCCGGCGGATCTATCGGGCGGGCAGCGCCAGCGCGTGGCGCTTGCGCGCTGTCTGGTGGCGGCGCCTTCGCTGGTGCTGTTTGACGAGCCGCTTGCCAATCTGGACGTGCATCTACGCGCAGCGATGGAAGATGAGTTTGCGGCTTTCCATAAGCGCACTGGCACGACAATCATCTATATTACCCATGATCAGGCCGAAGCCATGGCGCTGGCCGACCGGATTGCGGTGCTTGATCATGGCAGACTGCAACAGTTCGACAGTCCACGCAAACTCTATGAGGAACCGGCAAGCGAAATGGTCGCTTCCTTCATTGCGCATGGCATGGTGTTGCCGGCAGAAGTTCTGTCCTTTGCCAAGGAGGGCAGATGCGAGGCGCTGGTGCTCGGAACCCGTGCGCAAGTGCGCTGTTCAGGCGTGGAAATGCCGCGCGCCAATGCAAGGCTCTGCGTGCGGGCTGCCGATCTCGAATTGACAGAAACAGGCGGTATTCCGGTCAAGGTGAAGCGTGTCGTCTATCGCGGTGGCGGTTCGCGCATTGAAGCCGCCGCGATTGCCAGGCCAGATATCCAGCTCCATTTCGAGGTGCGCGATCCGGTGCAGCTTGCCGAGGGTGATGAAGTGCGCCTTGCCATTTGCGGCGGCTGGATCATCCCGACCGATGAAATGCCGGTGAGAAAGGCGCCCACCGGCTTTCCGATCAACAACAAGATCTGATCACTTCCTTTTCATCGCCTCAAGGAGTGCAGCACCAAAACCGCCGGTTGCGGGTTGTTCTGCCTTGCGCTGTGGCGCAAAATTTCGGGCCGGGCGCTGGTCGCGGCTGGATGATCCGCGCGGGGCGGGAGTGTCGCCAGCATCCTTGCGCATGGAAAGGCCAATGCGCTTGCGTGCGACATCCACTTCCACCACGCGCACCTTTACCACATCACCAGCCTTGACCACTTCATGCGGATCCTTGATGAAGCGGTCGGCCAGTTGCGACACATGCACCAGACCATCCTGATGTACGCCAATATCCACAAAGGCGCCAAAGGCGGCGACATTGGTGACGGTGCCTTCCAGCACCATGCCGGGTTTCAGATCCTTGATGTCGTCAATGCCATCGGCAAAGGTGGCTGTCCTGAACTCCGGGCGCGGGTCGCGACCGGGTTTTTCCAGCTCGGCAATGATGTCGCGTACGGTCGGCAGGCCGAAGCGTTCATCGACAAAAACACGCGGATCAAGCGCCTTGAGTGCCGCACTGTCGCCCATCAGTGAACGCACATCGCGGCCGCAGGCGGCAACGATCTTTTTTGCCACGCCATAGGCTTCCGGGTGAACGGCGGAGGCGTCCAGCGGTTCATCGCCATTGGGAATGCGCAAGAAGCCCGCGCATTGCTCGAAAGTGCGGTTGCCAAGGCGGGCAACCTTCAACAGTTCCTTGCGATTCTTGAAGGCGCCATGGGCGTTGCGATGGGCAACGATTGCCTCGGCCAGCGACTGGCCAAGGCCGGAAACGCGGGCAAGCAGCGAGGCAGATGCGGTGTTGAGATCAACGCCAACTGCATTCACCGCATCCTCAACCACGGCATCGAGCGCGCGGGCAAGGCGGACTTGGTCAACATCATGCTGATACTGGCCGACGCCGATCGATTTCGGTTCGATCTTGACCAGTTCGGCCAGAGGATCCTGCAGGCGACGGGCGATGGAAATGGCTCCGCGCAGCGACACGTCGAGATCGGGAAATTCTGCTGCGGCAAGCGCGGAGGCCGAATAGACCGATGCGCCTGCTTCCGAGACAATGACTTTCAGCGGCTTTGGCTGCGGCATGTCGTTCAGCATGTCCACGACCAGCCGTTCGGTTTCGCGGCTGCCCGTGCCATTGCCGATGGCAATCAGCTCAACCTTGTGCTTGCGCACAAGGCTTGCCAGTTCGGCCTGCGTGCCGCGCACGTCGTTTTTCGGCGGGAAGGGGTAGACCGTGGTAGTGTCGAGCAGCTTGCCGGTGCCGTCAACCACGGCAACCTTGACGCCGGTGCGGATGCCCGGATCAAGCCCCATCGTTGCGCGCGATCCGGCAGGAGCGGCAAGCAGGAGATCTTTTAGATTGCGGGCAAAGACGTTGATTGCTTCCTCTTCGGCGCGTTCACGCAATTCGCGCATCAGATCGAGCGACAAGGACAATGAAAGCTTGACCCGCCATGCCCAGCCCACAACCTCCATCAGCCAGTGGTCGCCGGGCAGCGTTGCGCCAATATTGTAGGCCGCGGCGATCTTGCGCTCGACGGGCTTGATGGGCGAGGTGTCGTCGGCATCGATTTCGATATCCAGCGAGAGAATATCCTCATTGCGTCCGCGCAACATGGCCAGTGCGCGGTGACCGGCAACCGTTGCCCAGCGCTCGGCATGGTCAAAGTAATCGGCAAATTTGGCGCCCGCTTCCTGCTTGCCATCGACAAGGCGCGAGCGCAGCACGGCATGTTCTCGCATATATTGGCGCAAGGCGCCGAGAAGATCGGCATTTTCCGAGAAAGCTTCGGCAATGATATCGCGCGCGCCGTCAAGGGCTGCCTTCACATCGGCGACCTCGCCGGTGACATAATTTGCGGCAATCTCAGCGGGAACAAGGCTGCGGTTGGCCAGAATGGCTTCGGCGAGAGGTCCAAGCCCGCGTTCGCGCGCAATTTCTGCCCGTGTTCGGCGTTTTGGCTTATAGGGCAGGTAGAGATCTTCCAGCTCGGCCTTGGTCGTGACGCCGGCGATCTTCTGTTCCAGTTCCGGGGTCAGCTTGCCCTGGCTGCGGATGCTTTCCAGAATGGTCGCGCGGCGCGCATCCAGTTCGCGCAGATAGGCAAGTCGCTCCGAGAGCAGGCGCAATTGCGCATCGTCCAGCCCCCCGGTCACTTCCTTGCGATAACGCGCAATGAAGGGAACGGTCGCACCCTCATCAAGCAGGCCGATGGCCGCCAGCACCTGTTCCGGCCTTGCAGTGATTTCCGCCGCTATGATCCCGGCAATGCGCTTGTTGTCGTCTGCCATATTCTTTCCAGTCCTTGAATGTCACGGCGAACATAGTCGGATGTGGATCAGGCGCAATCAAGGCAGGGGCGGTGTTCCACAGGAAAGCATGCAGGATTGCATGCCGTGGTCACGGCAATCAGGGCTGGCATAAATCGAAAAAATTCGATATATAAATCGAAGATAATCGATATATTGATCTCAGGCAGATTCATGAAACAGCCATGACGGATGAACAGCCCATATCACGGGAAGAGATTCTGAAAGCCCTCGCCAATCCGGTCAGGCTGGCGATCTTAAGCTGGCTCAAGGAGCCGGAGAAACATTTTTCTGCGGCTCATATCGCGCCTGAAATGGGGGTTTGCGCCGGTCAGTTTGAACGCTGCGGCCTGTCGCAATCGACAGTTTCGGCACATCTTTCGGTTCTGACCAAGGCGGGGCTGATCACGCCGCACCGTGTGGGGCAATGGACTTTCTACAAGCGGAATGAGGCGGCGATTGCCGCATTCCGCCAATCACTTTCTGATCTATGACATTCATGCCACGTTGAAGGACACGGACCATGCCCACCCTGTTTGATCCCATCACTCTCGGTGATATTACGCTTGCCAATCGCATTGTGATGGCACCGCTGACACGCAATCGTTCGCCGCGTTCCGTGCCGAATGATCTCAATGTTCTTTATTATCAGCAACGCGCA
Source organism: Daeguia caeni (assembly GCF_042653845.1). Lineage (NCBI taxonomy): Bacteria > Pseudomonadati > Pseudomonadota > Alphaproteobacteria > Hyphomicrobiales > Brucellaceae > Daeguia > Daeguia caeni. Next base: position 21,707 of record NZ_JBHSEL010000115.1, read on the forward strand.
AGTGCTGGTCTCATCATTACCGAAGGAGCCCCCATCAGCCAGCAGGGGCAGGGCTATGCCAATGTGCCGGGGCTTTATGAGGCCGAACAGCTTGCAGGCTGGAAGCGGGTGACTGATGCGGTGCATCAGGCAGGTGGCAGGATCTTCGTGCAGATCTGGCATGTCGGGCGCATCTCGCACACCTCCCTGCAGCCCAATGGCGGCAAGCCGGTTGCACCTTCCGCGATTACGGCAAAATCCAAGACCTATCTTGTCAATCCCGATGGCACGGGCGGCTTCGTGCCGACATCCGAACCACGCGCGCTGGAAACGGATGAGATCGCCAGCATCGTGGGCGACTATGCGCGTGCTGCCAGAAATGCGGTTGAGGTGGCAGGATTTGACGGGGTCGAGATCCATGCGGCAAATGGCTATCTGATTGACCAGTTCCTGCGCTCCGGCAGCAATCAGCGCAGCGACCAATATGGCGGCTCGATCGAAAACCGTGCCCGTTTCCTCCTCGAAGTGGTTGACGCAACCACCAGGGCGATTGGTGGGGCCAAGGTTGGTATTCGTCTGTCGCCGGTGACGCCTGCCAATGACATTTTTGATTCAGACCCGCAGCCGCTGTTTGATTATGTCGTGGAAAGGCTTAGCCCTTATGGTCTGGCTTATCTGCACATTATCGAAGGTTGGACCGGGGCTGAGCGCGATTATAATCAGGGTCCGGCGCCTTTCGACTATGCACGGCTGAAGCAGATCTATCGTGGTGCCGGCGGCAATGGCGCATGGATGGTCAATAATGGCTATGATCTGGCAATGGGCGAGGCGGCTGTCGCATCGGGAGCGGCAGATCTGGTTGCCTATGGTCGTCCGTTCATCGCCAATCCCGATCTGGTGCGCCGCCTGAAGGAAAAGGCGCCGCTCAATGCGCTCGACAAAAAGACGCTCTATGGCGGCGGCTCGGAAGGCTATACGGACTATCCGGCGCTTGCCGGAGTTGAAGGCTGACGAAACAGGCCGGGTTTTCCCGGCCTTTTACTGTCACAGCCGCGCGCGTGTCGAACGCGGGGTGGCAAGCAGCAGGTTGGTTTCGCTTGCCTTGATGCCGGGCACCAGACGGATGCGGCGCAGGACAGCGTCGAGATCGGTCAGCGTTGCCGCACCCAGCTCCACTACCAGATCAAAACGGCCATTGGTGGTGTGGATGGCCGAGACTTCCGAAAAGCCGCCGAGCGCCTTGACCACACGGTCGGCCACATTGCCTTCAATCTCGATCATCATGATGCCGCGCACCGGCAGGTCCACGGCATCGGAGCGCAGGATCACCGTATAGCCGAGAATGTCGCCGTTCTTTTCCAGCCGCTCCATGCGCGCACGCACGGTTGCGCGCGACACGCCCAGATCCATTGCAATGTCGGAAATGCTGCGACGCGCATTATGTCGCAGCACTGTGACAAGCTTTTTGTCCAGTTCGTCCATCAAGCCCCCAAATTGACACGTCAATCCACCATTTTGATAATACATTCCAGTAAAGTTGCCAATCCGCAGGCTTCACTTCGCCAAGCACAGAGGTCATTCTCATCAGGAATGACCCAAGGAGTGAAGGATGCACTGCAAGATATTGGGATTGCCAGTTCAGGAAGGCACGGGGCGTCCGGGCTGCAATATGGGCCCTGATTCCTATCGCGCCGCTGGTATTGCCGATGCCATTCGCGAGCTTGGCCATACATTTGTTGATCTGGGGAATCTGTCGCACGGGCCGGAACGCGCCATCGACCATCCCAATCCGGTGATCAAGTCGCTGCCGGTTGCCGTTTCCTGGATCGAGGCCATCAGCGAGGCAGCCTATCAGGCGAGTGCGGACGGTTTTCCGATTTTTCTGGGCGGCGATCATCTGCTGGCTGCCGGAACCGTGCCGGGCATCACGCGCCGTTCAGCGGAAAATGGCCGCAGGCAATTTGTGCTCTGGCTTGATGCGCATACGGATTTTCACACGCTCGACACGACGACGAGCGGCAATCTGCATGGCACGCCGGTTGCCTATTATACCGGGCAGAAGGGCTTTGACGGCTATTTCCCGAAGCTTGCTGCCGTGGTTGATCCGAAAAATGTCTGCATGATGGGCATTCGCAGCGTTGATCCGGCCGAGCGCGTGGCAATCCGCGACAGCGGCATTACGGTTTATGACATGCGCCAGATTGATGAACATGGTGTCGCCGCCCTGCTGCGCGATTTCATTGCACGGGTCAGGGCAGAAAATGGCGTGCTGCATGTCAGCCTTGATGTGGACTTTCTTGATCCCACCATTGCCCCGGCTGTCGGCACGACAGTTCCGGGTGGTGCCACTTTCCGTGAGGCGCATCTGATCATGGAAATGCTGCATGACAGCGGTCTCGTGACCAGTCTCGATCTGGTTGAACTCAACCCTTTCCTCGATGAACGCGGTCGCACGGCGACTGTCATGGTGGATCTGATGGCAAGCCTGCTTGGACGCAGCGTCATGGACCGCCCAACCATCAGCTATTAGGAGCGAATATGACCAAGACAAATCTCAATATCGTTCCATTTGTCAGCGTTGACCATATGATGAAGCTGGTGCTTTCCATCGGGGTCGAGACGTTTCTGAAGGAACTGGCGGATTATGTCGAAGAAGATTTCCGCCGCTGGGAGCGTTTTGACAAGACGCCGCGTGTTGCCTCGCATTCGATCGATGGCGTGATCGAGCTGATGCCAACCAGCGATGGCACGCTCTATGGCTTCAAATATGTCAATGGCCATCCCAAGAACATGCGCGAGGGCCTGCAGACGGTCACCGCCTTTGGTGTCTTGGCCGATGTCGGCAGCGGCTATCCAATGCTTCTGACCGAGATGACCATTCTGACGGCGCTGCGCACGGCAGCAACCTCTGCCGTTGCTGCCAAATATCTGGTGCCGAAAAATGCCCGCACCATGGCGATCATCGGCAATGGCGCGCAGAGCGAATTCCAGGCGCTGGCCTTCAAGGCCCTGCTCGGCGTCGACAGATTGCGCCTTTATGACATCGACCGCGTGGCGACGGAAAAATGCATGCGCAATCTTGATGGCGCAGGTTTTGAGATTGTGGCCTGCGGCAGCGTTGAGGAAGCGGTGGAAGGCGCATCGATCATCACGACAGTGACGGCCGACAAGGCCAATGCAACCATTCTCACCGACAATATGGTGGGCTCCGGCATCCATATCAATGCGGTGGGCGGCGATTGCCCCGGCAAAACGGAGCTGCATGCCGATATTCTACATCGGTCGGAGATTTTCGTCGAATATCCGCCGCAGACCCGTATTGAAGGCGAAATCCAGCAATTGCCGGCCGATTATCCGGTCAAGGAACTGTGGGAAGTCATCGCAGGCCGGACGCAAGGCCGCACGGACGCAAGCCAGATCACGCTGTTTGATTCAGTCGGTTTTGCGACGGAAGATTTTTCCGCCCTGCGCTATGTGCGCGACAAGCTGAAGGACAAGCCATTCTATGAGCAGCTTGACCTGCTGGCTGATCCTGACGAGCCGCGCGATCTTTATGGCATGCTGCTGCGTTGCGAAAAAAGGCTTAAGGCAGAAGAGGAGGCCTGAGGCCAGTCAGCGACTATAAGGGACGCCGGATGTGTCTTGGAGTGGAGATGCGTCCGGCATGGGTTGCAATGGCCATTTCAAAACTGTCGGCAATGCGCCTTGCCCGGTCGATGAAAATGCGGGCGGCTTCTTCGGGGAAGATATCGCGCGCTGTCTTTTCGAAGATATCCAGCCAGCGGTCGAAATGCGCATTTGCGAGATTGAGCCGCAAATGCGGCGGCATGGGGCGGCCGTCATAACCGCCAGTTTTCAGAATGATCGACGACCAGAAGGCGCTGATCTGCGCAATATGGTGATCCCAATCCTCAACCGTGCTGTTGAAGATAGGCCCAAGCAATTCATCCTGGCGCGCGCGTCCATAGAAGGTGGCGACAAGTGTCCTGATGGACTGCTGATCAATGGCGGGTTGATGTGTCAGGGGCAGTGTGGACATGGCTGTGCTCATGTTTTTCGGACAGGCTTGTCTTCCGGCAGAAGGAACACAGGCTTTTTAGGCGGTTGCAGCCTGCATGTCCATCCCGGCCCCGTCATCCGGGCTGAAAGCAGCAGCCTTGCCAGCCCGTTTCCTGGGCAACAGATCTTGCCGTGTGGGTATGATCTGTTTGAAAGACACAAGTAAAATCAGCGGTTTCGCAACATGCATGTCACAGCATGGGCGAGCAGGGCGCCCAAGTTCTCGATTGTCCTTTCGTCCTGTCCGCTGCGGGTGCGTCGGCTACGGATGGGGAACAGGACTGCGACAAAAGCGGGCGATTATGGAAAAGAGGCACTATAGCGCCGTTTTCTGGGGACAAGCGGTTCTGCCATCCATTCGCGGTAGCTGCCCCATGCGGACGCGGTTGGTTTTGGCCGTGAGATGATGGTGGGTGCGAAGGAAGTTGCGCACCAGCTTCGCCTCGCCGTTTTCCGGGCGCCCCGGGCGGCGTTCACGCCTTCCAGCCGCGGCAGGAACGTATTGAGCCGGTCGATCCGTCTGGCGGGAGAAGCCTTCACGATCAGGTAGAGTTCGCAGTTGGCAGGGAAGATCTGCTTGCCGATATAGGCTACCCCGTCTTGTTCCGGGAAGGCAGCACGATGGTCGGGTGACCGGGTTACGCGGGTCCGCAGCAGGAAAGCCAGCGCTGGCGCTCGCGGCTTCCGGCGTGAGATTGACGCGTTCGAACTTGATTGCGGCAAAGCCACAGAAGAATTCCAACCCGTTCGCCAGCGTATAGGTCGCATCGGCTTTCATGGCGTAGCCGCGGTAGTCCTGGTTGGCGTAGAAGACGCTCCAGGTCGCAGCATCGAAGGCACTCAGCTGGCCGTCACGCATGGCGTTGTAGAAGACGCTGTCCTTGACGCGCAGCTCGTCGGTGAGCTGGGCCTTTACCACCTGCCTCATAGGTCCATGCGATGGATGGCCTGAACGCGGCGTTGCAAGAGCAATGGGCACGTAGTTTGTTCCCTTGTCGAAACCGCTGGATGCATAGTCACGGGCAACCGATGCATAGGACATGATGTCGTCCGTCCACTGGCAGGAGAGCGCCAGCCGTCCGGTGAGATGGCGTTCGATACCTCGCCGTTTCTGGGTGAAGCCTGGCACGTTGAGGTAGAAAGCCGTTGGATGTGTAGTTTCCGCAAGCTCCTGCCTGTCGTGGGCGAGCCCCAGACCGCCTGATAATGTCCACTTGCATTGAGGGGAATGCTTGCATCGCCAAAGACGGCCGTTGTCTGGCTGACGATCCTGTTGTCGATCATGTCATTGGTACGCATGGCAAGCGCGGGTGCAATCGAGATGAGCGTGGACGTGGCCATTTCGCGCCGAGCTTCTGAATGCAAGGTTCTTCTCGTCGCTGACCAGGCACAATCAGCGTTTTTAAACTGGCGCAGCGATCACAACGATTATTGACCACACTCTGGACTCGGCTGGATGAGACCTGCCGGGTGCGCTCAGACAATCAACTTGCGACGTGATGTGGTGCTGCGCAGCCGGAACAGCTCCACACTACAACCCGCCGCTAACGCCCCGAATACAGCAGCCCAAAACCGCTGGAGCGAACTCAAAACTGGATAAAACCTGGCGGCAACGTCACGTGATCCTGTATCGCATGAACAGCACGGGGGCGAACTTCAAGCGGAAACTTGTTTTCTTGCTTGCCGTAAGAGCCCGACCGAAAATTAAGTTGAGCGATTTCAGTAGTTTATGATTCTCTATGTTTGCAAAAACTACGGAGGATCAGATG
>NZ_JBHSEL010000116.1:0-28405 GCF_042653845.1 Daeguia caeni
CAAAAAGTGAAATGCTCTAAAGCACGATCCGGAGCCTTGCAATCAGCCCATGCCGGAGCAGGGCGCAATATGGGAAAAGCGATGTCTTTCTGCTGCCCGGCCGATCAATCGTGATGATTGCCGCCACGGGCAGGCTTGCGACAATGATTCAACGCGCTGCCTTATCCCTTTGAATTACCATCAAGACAAAGGCGTCTTGCAGCCCTCATTTCAATTCCGGAACAATGCGCGGAATATCGTCAAAACTCAGTCCACTGTGTTGCGTCACATAATAATAGGCTGCGAAGATGATGGTTGCGACAATGGTCGTGCGCAAAAAGGCCCGCCTGACATGGGAACGGGCTGGTGCGCTGGCAACCGTACCAAGCGTCACATCATTTTCCTCATCCTGTGTCCTGAGCCCCACCGGCAAGAGGGCAAAAAGCGTGATCCACCAGATGATGAAATAGATGGCGAGTGCAGACACAATCGACATGATCAAACCTCTTCGAGTTCGATCAGCGTACCATTAAAATCCTTTGGATGCAGAAAAAGAACCGGTTTGCCATGCGCACCGATCTTCGGCTCGCCATCGCCGAGAATACGCGCGCCTTCCGCCTTCAGCCGATCACGCACCGCGATGATATTTTCAACCTCATAGCAGAGATGATGCATGCCGCCGGACGGATTCCTGGCAAGGAAGGCTGCGATTGGCGAATTTTCACCCAGCGGTTCCAGAAGTTCGATCTTGGTATTGCCGACATCGATGAATACCACCGTCACACCATGCTCCGGCAGTGCCTGCGGTTCGCTCACCCTGGCGCCAAGCCTGTCGCGATAAAGTGCGGCGGCTGCCTTGATATCCGGCACGGCGATGGCAACATGGTTCAAGCGTTCCAACATTATGACCTCCTTGCCTGTCGGGCAGGAACCAGTCTCAGCCAATCCGGTTCAGGAACACGGTCACGACAGGTTTTTTACCCCAGACTTCATTGGCAGCGGCGCGAACGGCGCGACGAATGGATTCACGCACCACATCCAGATCCTTGCGGCGTACGCGCGGAATGCTTTCCACTGCCTCTACGGCCGCATCGAGCAGAATGTCTTCCATCAGATCCCCCTGACCGTCTTCCTCAGGAAGACCGAAGGCAGCCAGCTCCGGCTCACCATAGAGCTTCAGATCACGGTCAAGCAAGACCGAGATGCCGACATGGCCGACATAGGCAAGCTTGCGCCGCTGAACCATGCCAATTTCTTCCTCGTCGCCGATCAGCTTGCCATCCTTGTAGATGCGGCCAATCGGCGCCTGATCAATGATTTCGGCCTTACCGGGGGCAAGACGGATCATGTCACCATTGCGCACCTGCGCAACTTCCGGAATGCCTTCCAGTGCGCCAAGCGAACCTTGCGCTACCAAATGCATGGCCTCGCCATGGACAGGCACGAGGATTCTTGGCCGAATCCAACTATACATCCTGCGCAGCTCGTTGCGGCGCGGATGACCGGAGACATGAACAAGTGCATCTTCATCGCCGATCAGCTTGATGCCACGGTCAACCAGACGGTTCTTGATATCGAGAATGGCCTTTTCATTGCCGGGAATGGCGCGCGAAGAGAAAATCACCGTATCGCCGGGCGACAGCGCAATGCTGCGCATCTCATCCCGCGCGAGTTTCGACAAGGCTGCACGCGGCTCACCCTGACTGCCGGTCAGGATCAGCACGACATTTTCACGCGGGATATAGCCATAATCCTCTTCGCTCAGGAATTCCGGCAGGCCTTCCATATAGCCAAGTTCGGTGGCGACCGAAATGACGCGCTTCATCGAACGGCCAACCACCAGCACCTGACGCCCGGCATCGCGTGCTGCCTCGGCAATGGAACGGATACGCCCTACATTGGACGAGAAGGTAGTGATCGCAACGCGTCCGCGCGCATTTTCAATCAGCTCGCGCAAACTCTGCGACACCTGCATTTCGGAAGGCGACTCTCCCTCGCGCAAAGCATTGGTGGAATCGCAAATCAACGCCAGAACGCCCTGATCGCCCAGAGCGCGAAAACGCGCTTCATCGATCTTCGGGCCGATCGCAGGCTCCGGGTCCATTTTCCAGTCACCCGTATGGACGATTGTGCCAAGCGGCGTGGTGATGGCCAGCGAGACCGGTTCCGGAATGGAATGGGTGACCGCAATAGCCTCGATCCTGAACGGACCAACTTCAAAATGATCACCGGCCTTGTAGATCTCAACCGGTATTTCCGGCGCACTCGGCTCAGCCTCACGCTTGGCCTCCAAAAGGCCAGCGGTAAAGGGCGTCGCATAGACCGGCACTTTCAGACGCGGCCACAGATCAAGCAGAGCGCCGAAATGATCCTCATGCGCATGGGTAATCACAATCCCGCGCAGATTATGCTTCTCAGCTTCCAGATAACGTATGTCGGGCAGGATGAGATCCGCACCCAGCTGTTCCGGACCTGCGAAGCTGACACCCATATCGACAACCAGCCATTCCCGATTATCCGCCGGGCCATAGCCATACATGGCGAGATTCATACCGATTTCGCCCACCCCACCCAGTGGCAGAAAAACGAATTCGGAAGTGTTCGATCGAGCCATGAAATGTCCTATTGTGCTTGGGCGTGCTTATAATGGAATCTGAACAGGTGTCTGTGGTAAGACGCCTGTTACTAGAGCAATTTGAGAACAAATTGAACCTTAGAAACGCGCCTGTTACCTGCTATTACGCCACAAATTTCATCGCAATGCTGCAATTTTGCGAAACAGCCCGGAAAGAAACCATTATTTCTGCAAAGTTCCGGCATTTCCGAAATAGACATCGCCCGCAGTGACAGCGATTCTGTCGCCATTTTCATCACGCACGATAAAGTGGCAGGCTGCATCAATGGTCTCAAAGATGCCCGCAACAACCCTGCCATTCAGCGCGACCTTGACCGGCCCGCCCAGACCATGCGCGCGTTCAAGCCAGCGGTGACGAATATGCGCAAGCCCCCTGCCTTCATCCCATAGGGCATAATTGGCAAGCCAGGCATCGGACAGCGCCGTAAACAGAGTTTCCGCATCACAATTGCTGCCAATCTCGTGCAGGCAGACCGCCTTGTACGGCAGATCATCCGGATAGGCCACCACATTGGTGCCTATGCCGATCGCAACGGCAAAACGCCCCCTGTCGAGAAGGGTTGATTCCAGCAGGATGCCGGAGAGTTTTGAACCATCGAGCAGAACGTCATTTGGCCATTTCAGCCCGATTCTGGGGGCTACCTTTGGGCCTGTTGCGGCAAAAACCGCCTCTAGCGCATCGGCAAGCGATAGCCCGGCGACAAAGCCAAGCGTGGCTGCCCGCGTGATGTCGAATTCAGCTGTGAGAAGAAGTGTGGCGGCAAGATTGCCTTCAGGCGTCGACCAGGCCCTTCCACGACGGCCACGGCCATTTTCCTGTTTTCGGGCAACGAACCAGATCCTGCCCGGATCGCCTGCAATTGCCCGTTCAAGGGCCAGAGCATTTGTGGAGCTGACCGTCTCGAAGGCTTCGAGACGGTAGCCAGCATTGATGGCGACAGGTGAGAGCGCAAAATGCAATGTCCCACCCGCCGCCTGATCGTCAGAAGAAGGACTTTGCAGCCACTTCGGCATAGCCACCAATCGTGCCTGCAAGGAAGATGTAGAACAGCACGAAGGCGCCGCTTACACCCAGAACAAGGCGCAGTTCTCCGGCCACCGGCAGGAAACCGCCAACCGGTTCATCGAACCACATGACCTTGATCATGCGCAGGTAATAGAACGCACCCACGACCGAAGCCACGATACCAATGATGGCAAGCGGCAGAAGACCGGCCTGAACGGCGGCAAGGAAGGTATACCACTTGCCGAAGAAGCCAGCGAGCGGCGGAATACCGGCAAGCGAGAACAGGAAGATCGTCATGATCGTTGCCAGCACCGGATTGGTGCGGGAAAGACCGGCAAGATCGTTGATCTCCTCGACATTGCCGTCCTTGGTGCGCATGGCGAGAATGAAGGCAAAGGCGCCAAGCGACATGGCAAGATAGATCGCCATATAGATCAGCACACCCTTGACACCGATCACCGTGCCGGCAGCAAGACCAACAAGCGCATAGCCCATATGGCTGATCGAGGAATAGGCCATCAGGCGCTTGATATTGTGCTGACCGATAGCGGCAAAGGCACCAAGGATCATCGAGGCAAGGGCAACGAAGATGATGACTTGCTGCCAGTCATTGGTGACTGGGCCGAAGGCTTCGCAGACAACACGGATGATCAGCGCCATTGCAGCCATTTTCGGAGCGGCGGCAAAGAAGGCCGTGACCGGGGTCGGCGCGCCTTCATAGACGTCTGGCGTCCACATGTGGAACGGAACGGCCGAAATCTTGAAGCAGAGGCCAGCCAGGATGAAAACCAGACCGAACACCATGCCCAGTTCGCGGTTGCCGCCAGTGATGGTCTGCGCGATTTCCACGAAACCGATATGTCCGGTATAGCCGTAAACAAGGCTGATACCATAGAGCAGCATGCCCGAAGACAAGGAACCCAGAACAAAATATTTCAGACCGGCTTCCGTCGAACGGACGCTTTCACGGTTGAACGCAGCCAGCACATAAAGCGACAGCGACATGAGTTCGAGACCGAGATAAAGCGCCAGCATGTTGGTGGCCGAGACCATCAGCAACATGCCAAGCGTCGAAATCACGATCAGAACCGGGAATTCGAACTTGTCGAACTTGTCCGCCTTCGCAAAGCCAACCGACATGATCAGCGCCACGATGGAGCCGATCAGCGTCAGCGTCTTCATGAAACGGGCAAAGCCGTCATTGACAAGCGCACCACCAAAGGCCGTGCCATTTGCCGGGAAAAGGAGCACCACAGCCAGTGCCGCGATCAGCACCGCAACAGCAAGACCATTGACAAGCGTGGTCGCCTTTTCGCCGGAGAACACGCCGATCAACAACAGTGCCAAGGCGCTTACAGCAAGGAGAACCTCCGGTGCTGCAAGGGTCAGATGAGCTAACAGATCAGTCTGCATGACCTTAACGCCTCTATTCTCTTATTGGGCCACAGCGCTCGCGGCTGCCGCGAGAGCTGTATCATAATGTTGAACCAAAGCGCTGACCGCGCTGGCGGTCGCATCGAATACCGGCATCGGATAGACACCGAAATAGATGGTGAGCGCTACGAGCGGATAAAGAATGATCTTTTCGCGAGTGCTGAGATCAAGCAGTCCCTTCAGGCTTTCCTTGGTCAGCGCACCCCAGACAACCTGACGATAGAGCCAGAGAGCATAGGCAGCCGACAGGATCACGCCAGTGGTGGAGATCACAGCAACCCAGGTATTGACGCGGAAGACACCAAACAGCGTCAGGAATTCACCGATAAAGCCCGACGTGCCCGGAAGGCCGATATTCGCCATCGTGAAGATGAGGAAGGCCACGGCATATTTCGGCATGATGTTGACGAGACCGCCAAAGGCCGAAATCTCACGCGTATGCATGCGGTCGTAGATCACGCCAACGCACAGGAAGAGTGCGGCCGACACGATGCCATGCGACAACATCTGGAACAGCGCACCCTGAATACCCTGTTCGTTTGCGGCAAAGATACCCATGGTGACATAAGCCATGTGCGCAATCGACGAATAGGCAATGAGCTTCTTGATGTCTTCCTGAACCAGAGCCACCAGCGAAGTGTAGACAATGGCAATGACCGACAGCGCAAAGATCAGCGGAGCGAAATCTGCCGAGGCCAGCGGGAACATCGGCAGTGAGAAGCGCAAGAAGCCATAACCACCCAGCTTCAGCAGGATACCTGCCAGAATGACCGAACCGGCCGTCGGTGCTTCAACGTGGGCATCCGGCAACCAGGTGTGTACCGGCCACATTGGCATCTTCACAGCGAAGGACGCAAAGAAGGCAAGCCACAGCCAGGTCTGCATGCCGGCCGGGAAGTCATATTTCATCAGTTCCACGATGTTCATCGTGCCAGCCTGCCAATACATGGCCATGATGGCGATGAGCATCAGAACAGAACCCAGCAGGGTGTATAGGAAGAACTTCAAGCTTGCATAAACGCGACGCTTGCCACCCCATACACCGATGATGATGAACATCGGGATAAGGCTTGCTTCAAAGAAGACATAGAACAGGAACAGGTCAAGCGCGCAGAACACGCCAATCATCAGCGTTTCCAGGATCAGGAATGCGATCATATATTCCTTGACGCGCTTGTCGACCGACACCCAGCTTGCCAGAATGCAGAACGGCATCAGGAAAGCCGACAGCACCACGAACAGAACGGAAATGCCATCAACGCCCATGTGGTAGCTGATGCCACCGCCTACCCAGTCGAGCTGCTCGACCATCTGGAAGCCAGGATTTGCATTATCAAATCCGGCCCAGACGACGAGAGACAGGACGAAGGTAAACAAGGTCGTCAGCAAGGCGACATTGCGAATGTTACGGCGTGAGGCCTCGCTATCGTCCTTGATCAAAAGGATCAGTAACGCGCCGACAAGCGGCAGAAACGTGACCGTTGAGAGAATTGGCCAGTCGGTCATCAGAAAGAGCTCCCGAGCATCATCCAGGTGACGAGCGCGGCGACGCCGATCAGCATCGCGAATGCGTAGTGATAAAGGTATCCGGACTGCATCTTGACGACGCGGTTGGTGACATCCAGCACACGTGCCGAGACACCATTCGGACCAAAGCCGTCAATGAGCCAGCCATCGCCCCCCTTCCAGAACAGGCGTCCGAGCCAACGCGCAGGACGCACGAACAGGAAGTCATACAGTTCGTCGAAATACCACTTGTTGAGCAGGAACTGGTAGAGACCACGATGACGTGCAGCCAGTTCCTTCGGCATTTCCGGCTTGCGGATGTAGAACAGCCAAGCCACGACAAAGCCGATGACCATGACAACGAATGGCGACAGCTTAACCCAGAGCGGAACGTGGTGGTAATGTTCCAGCACTTCATTGCCCGGAGCCGTGTAGAGCGCGCCCTTCCAGAATTCGGCATAGTCATGACCGAAGAAGTATTCCTTGAATACAACACCGGCAAAGAGTGCGCCGACAGCCAGAATGAACAGCGGTACCAGCATGACCATTGGCGATTCATGGACATGATGCATGACTTCTGCCGAAGCGCGTGGCTTGCCGAAGAAGGTCATGAAGATCAGGCGCCATGAATAGAAGCTGGTGAACAGGGCAGCCACGACCAGAAGCGTGAAGGCAAAACCGCTGGCTGCACTGTGCGAGGCATAGGACGATTCAATGATGGCATCCTTCGAGAAGAAGCCAGCAGTACCAATGACCGTACCCGGAATGCCAAGACCGGTGATGGCAATCGTACCGATGATCATCATCCAGAAGGTAACCGGGATCAGCTTGCGCAGGCCACCCATGCGCCGCATGTCCTGTTCGTCCGATACGGCATGGATGACCGAACCGGCGCAGAGGAACAGGAGCGCCTTGAAGAAGGCGTGCGTGAACAGGTGGAACACGGCCGCGCCATAGGCACCGACGCCAAGTGCCACGAACATGTAGCCAAGCTGCGAACAGGTCGAGTAGGCAATGACGCGCTTGATGTCGTTCTGCACCAGGGCAACGGTGGCCGCAAAGAAGGCAGTCGTTGCACCGATGATGGTGACAACCAGAAGTGCGGTATGCGACAGTTCAAAAATCGGCGACATGCGCGCGACCATGAACACACCAGCGGTAACCATGGTTGCAGCGTGGATGAGAGCCGATACCGGGGTCGGGCCTTCCATGGCGTCCGGCAGCCAGGTGTGCAGCAGGAACTGCGCCGACTTGCCCATCGCACCCATGAAGAGCAACAGGCAGACAACCGTCAGCGCGCCTTCCTTGTCCAGCTGGTAGCCGAGGAAGCTCAGCACAACGTCACTGCCATCGGCCGCCCCCTCTGCCGGGAGATAATTGGCAGCGGCTGCAAAGACCGTGTTGAAGTCAACCGACTGGAACAGCGCAAACAGGCTGAAAATGCCGAGCAGGAAGCCAAAGTCGCCAACGCGGTTGACAACGAAGGCCTTCATTGCGGCGGCATTGGCCGACGGGCGCTGGAACCAGAAGCCGATCAGAAGATAGGAGGCAAGACCCACGCCTTCCCAGCCGAAGAACATCTGGATCAGATTGTCCGATGTTACCAGCATGAGCATGGCAAAGGTGAACAGCGACAGGTATGCGAAGAAGCGCGGGCGATGCGGGTCGTGGTGCATATATCCGATCGAATAGATATGCACGAGAGCCGATACCGAGTTCACCACCACCAGCATGACGCCGGTCAGCGTATCGATGCGCAGAGCCCAGTCAAAGGTGAGCGATCCCGACGATACCCAATGCAGAACCGGAATACGGACGGTTTCGGCATCATGGCCAAGCGGGATCTGGAAGAACACGACCCATGACAGGATCGCGACAACAACCATCAGACCGGAAGTGATGTATTCACTCGCCTTGGCGCCAATCCGGTTGCCGGCAAGACCGGCAATCAGGAAGCCCAGAAGCGGAAGGAAGACGATCGCGTAGTAGAGCATTTGCCCGTCAACCTTTCATGACATTGACGTCTTCCACCGCGATAGAGCCGCGATTACGGAAGAAAACAACGAGAATTGCCAGACCAATCGCCGCTTCAGCAGCTGCGACGGTGAGAACGAAAAGGGCGAAAACCTGCCCGACCAGATCGCCGAGCGTTGAGGAAAACGCCACAAAATTGAGATTGACCGAAAGCAGGATCAGTTCGATCGACATCAGGATAACGATGACGTTCTTGCGGTTTAAGAAGATACCAAAGACGCCAAGCGTAAACAGGATCGCCGAAACGGTCAGATAATGAGCAATACCGATTTCCATGTGCTTATCCTCAGATGCCTTTGCCCGTTTCGACTTTCCGGATTTCGATTGCCGTTTCTGGCGTACGAGCGACCTGCGCCGGGATCGACTGGCGCTTGACATTTGGCTTGTGACGCAGCGTCAGAACGATCGCACCGATCATGGCCACCAGAAGTACAAGGCCGGCGACCTGGAAATAGAAGACGTAGTCAGTGTAGAGAATGTCACCAAGTGCCGCCGTATTGGTACGCTCCGCCAGATCCGGGATCGGAACCTTGCCCTGCCCCAGCCTTGGCGCGAACATGCGGCTTGCAAACACAAAGATCAGCTCACCCAGCAGGATCAACCCTACCAGTGCGCCGATCGGTGCATATTGCAGCGCGCCGCGCTTCAGTTCTGCAAAATCCACATCCAGCATCATGACGACGAAGAGGAAGAGAACCGCCACAGCGCCGACATAGACAACCAGCAGGATCATGGCGAGGAACTCAGCACCCGTCAGCAGGAACAATGCCGCTGCATTGAAGAATGTGAGGATCAGAAACAGCACCGAATGCACGGGGTTGCGTGCCGCAATCACCATGAAAGCGCTGGCGATCATGATGAACGCGAACAGATAGAAAAACGCTGCCGCAATTCCTGTCAGCATGGGTTTCCCCCAACACCTTTCCGTGAGCAAAGCCCGATTGCTTCACCCGCTCTAGTCATAAACCTAATGCTCAAGCACCGGATGGACCCAAACCGAATTCAGCCTTGCATCCAGTGCTTCAAAGCGGTTCGATCACAACCGATTGAACCGCCTGTCGAATTCACACATCCGGCGTCAAAAGCACCAAGCCTTTTGCCGGACATGCCAGCCAACCGGAAACCGATCAGCGATAAGGCGCATCCATCGCGATATTGCGCGCGATTTCGCGTTCCCAACGGTCACCATTGGCAAGGAGCTTTTCCTTGTCATAGTAAAGCTCTTCACGGGTTTCGGTCGCGAATTCGAAATTCGGACCCTCAACAATCGCGTCTACCGGGCATGCTTCCTGGCAGAAACCGCAATAAATGCACTTCACCATGTCGATGTCGTAGCGCACCGTGCGGCGCGTTCCGTCATTGCGGCGTGGGCCGGCTTCGATGGTGATTGCCTGTGCCGGGCAGATCGCTTCGCACAGCTTGCAGGCAATGCAGCGTTCTTCACCATTCGGATAACGGCGCAGCGCGTGTTCACCACGGAAACGCGGGGAAACCGGGCCCTTTTCATGCGGATAGTTCAACGTTGCCTTTGGGGCAAAGAACTGACGCATGGAAAGAAAGAACGCGCCGACAAACTCTTTAAGCAGGAGCGATTTGGCTGCTTGAGCGATTGAAGCCATTGTCTTTACTCCTTACGCCAGACCGAAGACTTTGAGGAAGGTCGCGGTTGCCACAACCATGAACAGCGAGATCGGCAGGAACACTTTCCAGCCCAGACGCATCAGCTGGTCATAGCGGTAACGCGGGACGAAAGCCTTCACCATTGCGAAGAGGAAGAAGCAGAAGCAGAGCTTCAGCATGAACCAGATGATGCCCGGTACCCAGTTGAGGAACCATACATCAATCGGTGGCAACCAGCCGCCAAGGAAGAGCGTGGTCATCAGGGCGCACATCAGCGTGATAGCCACATATTCGCCAAGGAAGAACAGCAGGAACGGCGTCGACGAATATTCGATCATGTGACCGGCGACGAGTTCCGATTCAGCTTCAACAAGGTCGAAAGGCGGACGGTTTGTTTCAGCCAGAGCCGAGATGAAGAAGATCACAAACATCGGGAACAGAACCAGCCAGTTCCAGTCAAGGAACGAGGCAGGCAGACCGAGGCTGGTGCCAAGACCTGTATTCTGCGACAGAACGATGTCGGTGAGGTTCAGTGAACCGGCCGTCAGCAGTACCGTGACAATCACGAAGCCAATCGAGACTTCATACGAAACCATCTGAGCCGCGGAGCGCAGGGCACCGAGGAATGGATATTTCGAGTTCGAAGCCCAGCCGCCCATGATGACGCCGTAAACTTCGAGCGAGGAAATCGCGAAGATATACAGAATGCCAACATTGATATTGGCAATCGCCCAGCCTTCATTGACCGGAACCACCGCCCAGGTGGCCAGCGCCAGAACCGCCGAAACGAAAGGAGCCAGAAGGAATACCCCCTTGTTGGCACCCGACGGAATGATCGGTTCCTTGAAGACAAATTTGAACAGGTCGGCAAAGGCCTGGAACAGACCCCATGGGCCGACGACGTTCGGGCCACGACGAAGCTGAACCGCTGCCCAGATCTTTCGGTCGGCATAAAGCAGATATGCCACCACAATCAGAAGCACGACGAGCAGAACAAGCGACTTCAGCGCTATGATCAGCGCTGGCAAGACGTAGGCTGCAAAAATTCCTTCCATTGTACCGTCTCTCTCTCGCCTTACTCAGCAGCCTGTTGGAAGCCATTAGCCGCCAGTGCAGAGCATTCAGCCATGACAGCTGATGCGCGCGCGATGGGGTTCGTCAGATAGAAATCCTTGACCGGGGAGACGAACATGGCGCCACCTTCCAGTCTGGATGCCTTTCCTGCCAGCGCGATCAGATCGTCAGCGGAAGCAGGCGTGATCGTGTCGATTGCCAGCATATGCGGATAATCCACATAGAGCTTGGCGCGAAGCTGTTCGAGCGTGTCAAACGGCAGACGCTTGTTCAGCACGGAGGACAGGGCACGCAGGATTGCCCAGTCTTCCCTTGCCTCGCCCGGTGCAAAACCGGCGCGATTGCCACGTTGGACACGGCCTTCCGTATTGAGCCAGGTGCCCGACTTTTCCGTATAGGCTGCACCCGGCAGGATGACATCGGCTGCATGTGCACCGGCATCGCCATGCGTGCCGACATAGACGATGAAGCTTGAGCCCTTCTTCGACATGTCGATTTCGTCTGCGCCAAGCAGGAAGACGATGTCGAGATTGCCCAGCATTTCGCCAGCAGCCTTGCCGCCTTCACCCGGAACAAAGCCGAGATCAAGCGCACCAACGCGCGAAGCAGCCGTATGCAGAACCGAGAAGCCATTCCATCCGTCCTTGATGGCGCCAACTTCATGCGCAAGCTTGGCGGCATTGGCAAGAACGGCCGAACCGTTTGCCCCCGTCAGCGCACCCTGACCAATGATGATCAGCGGACGCTCAGCTTTGGCCAGAACGTCACGGAATGCGTTCTTGCCAGCGACAACATCTGCAAGCGTATCGGCACCGGCACCAAGATATTCATAAGCATAACGCAGTTCGCTCTGTTCGCCGATCAGCGCAACAGGGAAGTTGCCGGCACGCTGGCGCTTGCGGATACGGGCATTGAGAACCGCAGCCTCGATGCGCGGATTGGCACCGATAATGAGCAGCGCATCCGCCTCTTCAATGCCTTCAATGGTTGAATTGAAAAGATAGGTTGCACGACCCAAGGCCGGATCAAGGGCAGCTCCATCCTGACGGCAGTCGATATTGGCAGCGCCAAGCGCCGTCATCAGGCCCTTCAGGGCATAGATTTCCTCAACCGATGCGAGATCACCGGCAATGGCGCCAATCTTGTTGGCGGAAGTTGCCTCAACCTTCTCGGCAATGGTGTCGAATGCTTCGGCCCAGCTTGCCGCGACCAGACGGCCATCCTTGCGTACATATGGACGATCAAGGCGCTGCGTGCGCAGACCATCCCAGATGAAGCGGGTCTTGTCCGAAATCCACTCTTCATTCACGGCGTCATTGACACGTGGCATGATGCGCATGACTTCGCGGCCACGCGTATCAACGCGGATATTCGAGCCAACCGCATCCATCACGTCGATGGTTTCGGTCTTGGTCAGCTCCCAAGGACGAGCCTGGAAGGCATAGGGGCGCGAGGTGAGCGCGCCAACCGGACAAAGATCAATGACGTTGCCCTGCAGTTCCGAGGTCATGGCGCGTTCAAGATAGGTGGTGATTTCGGCATCTTCACCGCGGCCGATCAGGCCCAGTTCAGAAATGCCGGCCACTTCCGTGGTGAAACGGACACAGCGCGTGCAGTGAATGCAGCGCGTCATCACCGTCTTGACGAGCGGGCCGATATATTTGTTCTCGACGGCACGCTTGTTTTCGCGATAACGCGAACCATCGGTGCCATAGGCCATTGCCTGATCCTGCAGATCGCATTCGCCACCCTGATCGCAGATCGGGCAGTCGAGCGGATGGTTGATCAGCAGGAATTCCATCACGCCTTCGCGGGCTTTCTTGACCATCGGCGTGTTGGTGAAGATTTCCGGTGCTTCGCCATTCGGGCCGGGACGCAGGTCGCGCACGCCCATCGCGCAGGATGCTGCCGGCTTTGGAGGCCCGCCCTTTACTTCAACCAGGCACATACGGCAGTTTCCTGCGATGGAAAGCCGTTCGTGGAAACAGAAACGCGGCACCTCAGCGCCCGCGGCTTCGGCAGCCTGAAGGAGCGTATAGTGATCGGGAACCTCGATCTCTGTGCCGTCAACCTTGATCTTTGCCATCGCTTTTCCAAACCTGCGGCCATGCCGCCTATTCTAGATGTCAAACTTCCAAGCTGGCCCGGAGCGGGCCATGCCATGCAATATCATTCAGCCGCTTCCAGACGAATGTTACGGCTCTGAACAGCATTGCGGGTATATTCATCGATACGCTTTTCGATTTCCGGACGGAAATTGCGGATCAGACCCTGGATTGGCCAGGCAGCCGCGTCACCAAGCGCACAGATCGTATGACCCTCAATCTGCTTGGTCACATCCAGCAGCATGTCGATTTCACGCTTCTGCGCATTGCCGGTGACCATGCGCTGCATGACGCGCCACATCCAGCCTGTGCCTTCACGGCACGGCGTGCACTGGCCGCAGCTTTCATGCTTGAAGAAGGCCGAAAGACGGGCAATCGCCTTGATGATGTCGGTGGACTTGTCCATGACGATCAGGCCACCCGTACCAAAGGACGACTTCTTCTCGCGCATGCCGTCGAAATCCATGATGGCATCCATCATGTCCTCGCCGCGGATGACCGGGCAGGATGCGCCACCCGGAATGACGGCGAGAAGATTGTCAAAACCACCGCGGATGCCGCCGGCATGTTTTTCGATCAGTTCACGGAACGGAATGCCCAGCGCTTCTTCAACCACGCAAGGCGTGTTCACATGACCAGAGATCTGGAACAATTTCGTGCCGACATTGTTCGGACGGCCGATGGACGAGAACCAAGCCGCACCGCGACGCAGGATCGTCGGCGCAACGGCGATCGATTCAACATTATTGACCGTCGTCGGGCAGCCATAAAGCCCCATATTGGCCGGGAATGGCGGCTTCAGGCGCGGCTGACCCTTCTTGCCTTCAAGACTTTCCAGGAGTGCCGTTTCCTCGCCGCAGATATAGGCGCCAGCGCCATGATGGACATAGATGTCCATGTCCCAGCCACACTTGTTGTCCTTGCCAAGAAGACCGGCATCATAGCATTCGTCAATGGCGGCTTGCAGCGCCTCACGCTCACGCATGAATTCACCGCGCACATAGATATAAGCGGTGTGCGCACCCATGGCACAGCCGGCAATCACGCAGCCCTCGATCAGCGTATGCGGATCATGGCGCATGATTTCACGGTCCTTGCAGGTACCGGGTTCGGATTCGTCTGCATTGACGACGAGATAATGCGGACGGCCATCGCTCTGCTTGGGCATGAACGACCACTTCAGACCCGTCGGGAAGCCGGCGCCACCACGGCCACGCAGGCCCGAAGCCTTCATCTCGTCGATGATCCAGTCACGACCCTTTTCGATCAGGCCACGCGTATTGTCCCAGATGCCACGGGACATCGCGCCCTTCAGGGAACGATCCTTAAAGCCATAGATATTGGTGAAGATGCGATCTTTATCAGCCAGCATGTCTCACCTATTTTCCGTCTTTCTGGGCGGCTTCGGCTTCTGCCTTGGCGCGCGCTGCAGCTTCATCGGAAGATTTACGCAGGGCTGCGTTGCTCTTCAGATAATCAATATCTTCGGTCAACGAGGTAAGACCGGTAATCGGCTCGGAGGTGACGCGACCGCTCTGTGGACCCGGCTTGATCGTATCGCCCTTGCCTGCCTCGAAGGCATCGATGATTTCTTCCAGACGTTCCGGCGTCAGATCCTCATAGGCGTCCTTGAAGATCATGACCATTGGCGCGTTTGCGCAGGCGCCCTGGCATTCAACCTCTTCCCAGGACAGCGTACCATCGGCATTGCGCTCAAACGGCTCCGGATGGATCTTGCGGCGGCAGACATCCATCAATGCTTCCGCACCGCGCAACATGCACGGCGTGGTACCGCAAACCTGGACATGCGCACGCGTGCCGACCGGCTTGAGCTGGAATTGCGTATAGAAGGTTGCCACTTCCAGAACACGGATCAGCGGCATGCCAAGCATGCCGGCAATATGTTCGATTGCGGCTTTCGTGACCCAGCCTTCCTGCTCCTGCGCACGCATGAGCAGCGGAATGACAGCCGATTGCTGACGGCCTTCTGGGTATTTTGCGATCGTCTTGAGCGCCCAGGCCTGATTTTCCGCGGTGAACGCGAAACCTGCTGGCTGGACGGCATCATCTGCGAGACGGCGAACGGACATCAGCGGTCAACCTCACCAAACACGATATCGAGCGAGCCAAGAATTGCCGAAACGTCAGCCAGCATGTGACCGCGGCACAGGAAATCCATGGCCTGAAGATGGGCAAAGCCCGGAGCACGCAGCTTTACGCGATAAGGCTTGTTGGAGCCGTCCGAAACAAGGAAGACACCAAATTCGCCCTTAGGCGCTTCAACTGCAGCATAAACCTCACCGGCAGGCACATGATAGCCTTCCGTGTAAAGCTTGAAGTGATGGATGAGCGCTTCCATCGAACGCTTCATCTCGCCGCGCTTCGGCGGCACAATCTTGTGGTCGGTATGGGAAACCGGGCCAACACGTTCCTTGCCAAGCAGCAGGTCAACGCACTGGCGCATGATGCGCGTGGACTGGCGCATTTCCTCCATACGGATCAGATAGCGGTCATAACAGTCGCCGTTCTTGCCGACAGGAATGTCGAAATCCAGCTCGCTATAGCATTCATAAGGCTGCGCCTTGCGCAGATCCCATGCCGCGCCCGAACCGCGAACCATGACGCCGGAGAAACCCCATGCCCAGGCATCTTCGAGCTTCACCACGCCAATATCGACGTTACGCTGCTTGAAAATACGGTTAGGCGTGATCAGTTCGTCAAGGTTGGAGAGCGTCTTGAGGAATGGATCAATCCATTTGCCAATGTCTTCAACCAGCTGATCCGGCAGATCCTGATGAACGCCGCCCGGACGGAAATAGGCGGCATGCATGCGCGCGCCACAGGCGCGTTCATAAAAGACCATCAGCTTTTCGCGTTCCTCGAATCCCCACAGCGGCGGCGTCAATGCGCCAACGTCCATGGCCTGCGTGGTGACGTTCAGCAGATGGTTGAGGATACGGCCAATTTCCGAATAGAGAACGCGGATCAGCTGACCACGCTTGGGCACTTCAATACCCAGAAGGCGCTCAACGGCCAGCGCATAGGCGTGCTCCTGATTCATCGGCGCCACATAATCGAGGCGGTCGAGATAAGGCACTGCCTGCAAATAGGTCTTGGTTTCCATCAACTTTTCGGTGCCGCGATGCAGCAGGCCGATATGCGGATCCACGCGCTCGACGACTTCGCCGTCCAGTTCCAGCACCAGACGCAGAACGCCGTGCGCCGCAGGGTGCTGCGGGCCGAAGTTGATATTAAAATTGCGGACCTGAGTCTCAGCCATGTTCAGCTTCCTGTCGCTCAGTTCGTCTTTGCTTTCTCATCGCCGGGCAGAACGTATTCCGTTCCTTCCCACGGCGAGAGGAAATCGAAATTGCGGAATTCCTGGCGGAGTTCCACCGGCTCATAGATGACGCGTTTCAGTTCGTCGCTGTAACGTACCTCGACATAGCCGGTCGTCGGAAAATCCTTGCGCAGCGGATGGCCCTCGAAACCATAGTCGGTGAGAATACGGCGCAGATCCGGGTGGCCCGAGAACAGAATGCCGTACATGTCATAGGTTTCGCGCTCATACCATTCAGCGCCGCAATAGACCGACACCGCCGAAGGAACCATCGTGTCTTCATCCGCCTGAACCTTGACGCGAATGCGCAGGTTCTGGCGCGGCGACAAGAGCTGATAGACGACATCAAAGCGCTTGGCGCGCTGTGGATAGTCAACGCCGGAAATATCCGTCAGATTGACGAACTGACACTGAACATCATCACGCAGGAAGGTCAGGACGGAGAGAATTTGCTCCGCCGGAACACGAAGCGTCAACTCGCCATAAGCGAGCCTTGCCTCCTCGATCACACTGCCGAGGCGTTCCTGGATATAGCCAGAGAGTTCACCGAGAGCTTCTTCGCTCATAACCCTAACTTCCTTTATTGGTGCGGCATGCGATCCATCATCGCCTGCCTCAACCGTTCATATTCCAACACATGCTCTATCCGGCCACGCCCATGGGCACTGCCGGATATGACTCAGCGTTCGATCGTACCCGTACGACGGATCTTCTTCTGCAGAAGAAGAATGCCATAAAGCAGCGCCTCAGCGGTTGGCGGGCAGCCCGGGACATAGATATCGACCGGAACCACACGGTCACAGCCACGCACCACCGAATAGGAATAGTGGTAATAGCCGCCGCCATTGGCGCAGGAACCCATCGAGATCACATAACGCGGTTCCGGCATCTGGTCATAGACCTTGCGCAGGGCCGGCGCCATCTTGTTGGTGAGCGTACCTGCAACGATCATCACGTCCGACTGACGCGGAGAGGCTCGCGGCGCAATGCCAAAACGTTCAGCATCATAGCGCGGCATGGAAATATGCATCATTTCCACCGCACAGCAGGCCAGACCGAAGGTCATCCACATCAGCGAGCCGGTACGCGCCCAGGTGATCAGCGCGTCAGCCGACGTAACCAGAAAGCCCTTGTCGGACAATTCGCTGTTCAGCTCATTAAAGAACGCATCGTCAGATCCGACCGGCTTGCCCGTGCGCGGATCGAGAATACCCTTGGGCTGCGGAGCCACGAGCGTCGTGTTTGTGCTGGTCAATCCCATTCCAGCGCTCCCTTCTTCCACTCATAAATAAAGCCAATGGTCAGAACGCCGAGGAATACCATCATCGACAGGAAGCCAAACCAGCCGATCGCACCAAAGGAAACCGCCCATGGAAACAGGAAAGCCACTTCAAGGTCGAAGATGATGAAAAGAATCGACACGAGATAGAAACGGATGTCGAATTTCATGCGCGCATCATCGAATGCGTTGAAACCGCATTCATACGCGGAAAGCTTTTCCGGGTCAGGTTGGCGATAGGCGATAAGGAACGGCGCAATCAGAAGCGCGGCGCCAATTACAATCGCGATGCCGAGGAATATCACGATCGGCAGGTAAGCAGTTAAAAGCTCGTTCATGGTCCTTTTTCCGGCTTGCATACGAGGCTGTTGCGCATGTCATAAGCTTTTTAAAGCATACGACCATGCGACACATTGCATCTTTTGCAACCTCATCGCCCAGAGCAGCTTCAAAAGGCATGCCGTGCGAACTCAGCGCTTTTCGCGGGGACGGTTAGCGCAGGCAGCGCGCAAGCGCAAGCCCTTCAAGGTATTGTTCGACGCAATGCCCACCAATATGCTTTATGAAATATGGCATTTGCGCCCTGCATACAGGCCGTCTCCCGAGCCTTCAGACTATCATAAATTCGTGAACTGTCACCGTTCCCGATTCATGCAGTGCCAGAAACAGGCCTCTGCCGCGGCCCAGCATGGCGGGACAGCAGTCAGCGCCTCACTCCATATACAGCCATATACAGCTATGCAGGAAACAGATAAAAGCCATGCATCAGACGCAAACCAGCCTTTCAGGCGGACGCGAAAGCGTGCGCGCCTGCCTTTCTGATAGAATCAATAGAAACAATCCTTCAATTGCGTCGCGATTCTGGCCTGCTTCCCCTTCCCCGGCATTGATTTCGCGCAAACGGAAATTCTTGTCACCAATCGCAGCATTCCTGGAACAGAATCACCCGATCCGCGTCCGCAACGCGATTGCATGCCTTCAGCTCATTCCGGTGCCGTTTATGATGGGCAGGATCGGATTTCATCAGACGGAAAGGGCGGACGCATGAGCGCATATCTGCTTGCCAGCGGCGATCTTCTGGCAATTTCCGTCATTATCCTGTCCGTGGCCTATTTTACCTATAAGAGTCTGTCTGAATAGGACGCATGTCAAAGCACGTGCCAGCCCCTTACGCCACAGCATACCGAACGCGGCAATCCTTCCTGAAACCGAATGACATCGAATCGGCTGATGGCATTCTCCCTTGCGCCAGAATCAAGCGACAGCGTCTGGCAAAATCACAATGCCACTTCGTTTTCATCTGACCGCAATACACCTTAGCTGTTCTGCAACAGGCGAGCCTGGAGAAGACAGAAATGCAGAGCTACGATCAGACCAGCTATCAAACTGACTGTTTTATATATGGGGAAGAGTTGAGGAAACGTCTTGCGCTGGCCACTTTTCTTTTAAGAAAAGTGGCGCGAGTGACGGGGCTCGAACCCGCGACCTCCGGCGTGACAGGCCGGCACTCTAACCAACTGAGCTACACCCGCGCATCTTTTTCAGTCTTGCGACTGTGTCACCTTGCTGTCTTTCGACTGCGTCCCAGAGCGTTTCGTTTCGGTGGCGACCGGCGTTTCCGTCTGGTGTGAGCGGTCGTTTAAGGGGTTCTTTTGCAGGTGTCAAGCGTGACTTGCGCAGAAAAAATAAGAAAATTCACAACCCTGTCAAAAGTGGCGGATTTCCGGGCTTTTTGCGTGCGAATTTTTTTCATGAAAGTTTTCCACCTCCACCGAGTCGGACCCATTTTCCCAACAATTACAAGAATAAGCCCGCATGAATCAGCGATTCCGATTCCAGAATCTCCCGTTCAAAAGCGTCCATGCCGCCTGACATTGGCCCTGCCCCTATATATGTGCATGGAGCAAAAAACGCCGGCCGAAAAAATTTTTGCCCAAGCTGTCATTTTTCTGAATTTTGCTCTTGCGCTTCTCGCACGAATTGCCTAAACGGCTGTCACACAAGATGACTGCAAGATAGTCGGGCGATTAGCTCAGTTGGTAGAGCGCTTCGTTTACACCGAAGATGTCGGGAGTTCGAGTCTCTCATCGCCCACCATTTTCCCTGCAAGATCAGAAATTTGTAACGCTTGATCAGTGTGTTATCCGTTCTTGTGACAAATTCCCCTTACCTGTCTCCCCGTTGCTGAAACCGGACATTCAGGCCGACTTGCGTATGTAATGGATTGATTCCGTTCTGACCGTTCCTTTGCAGGCTGTGACGATTCATATGTCGGCCTTTTGTCCCCTGCCAGATTGCACGCCTTCGATTCGCAGTGGCTCACGACAACAAGACAAATCACAGGCGCCTGTTGCCATCCTCCCATCCCGTCACACATGGGGCGGTACAGATCGCCATACCAGAATCATGCCAGCATTCCGAATGCGGTGATCGGTTTCAGTCTTGAGAAGACGGCATCTGCGCGCACAAGGCTACTGCCTTCGCGTGCAAATGCTCGCCGGTGTTGCAACGGGCAATTGGTCTTCCAGCCGGAACGGCATCAGACACCGGATGAAAAAAACCCTAAAAAAATGCGAACACATTGATATCAGTCGACTTTTTGACAGATAATGCGGTTGTGCCTACCCCTCCGATATTATAGAGACCGCTTAAATAACAAGCATGAGGGGAAGCACTTGATATCCAGAAATTCCATCATTGGACTGATCACACTTGTAGCCGTAGGCGCTGTCCTGGCTGTCGATTATCGTCAGTCACACAAGATCAGGACACTCATCAACCGTCATGATCTGGAGACCATGCAGCGTCTCGACGAGATGCAAAGCGCCAATCTGAAAATCCTTGCCGATATGGAGGAAGAACAAGCACAGCGTCTTGCCAAGCTCGACGATGCCCTTGCAGCAATTCCGGAAACCATCCACAAGGCCATTCAGGACACGACGCGTAGCACTTTTAAACTCTGGTCGTTCAAGCAACCCGCCGCCAACCTTTCGCCCAGCCAGCGCATTGCACATGCAGGGGGCATCTATAATGGCCGAACCTATACCAATTCCCTGGAAGCCCTGGAGAAAAACAAGGAGCATTTCTCCCTTTTCGAGATGGATCTGGTCTTTACGGCTGACGGCCATCTTGTCTGCGCCCATGACTGGGACAATTATGCCAGAATACTTTGGGGACTGGAGCTGGATACTGTCCCGACGCTTGAGCAATTCCGTCAGATCGTGGCGAACAACAAGGCGTTCACCAATTGCACGCTCGACCAGCTTGTCGACTGGCTGCACAAGAATCCGCAGGCGCGCATCATAACCGATACCAAGGAAATCAATTCCGCGGCACTCGACCATATCGCGCACAACTATCCAGACGACAAGAATCGTTTCATTCCGCAGATTTACAACATGGATTATTACGATCAGGTGCGCGCGCTCGGCTTCGAAGACGTGATTCTGACCGTTTACCAATGGGGCGGAGCTGACGATGCGATCGTCGAGGCGGCGCGCGGCAAGAAACTTTTCGCAGTGACAGTCCCGGATTTTCGCGCGCCCTATCTTGCCATGAAGTTCAGACAATCCGGGCACAAGGTCTATGCCCACACCGTCAATACGGCCGAAACGCTGCATCTGCTCAGATATTTTGGCGTTGATGAAGTCTATACCGACAGCCTGATACCGGGAAAGCAATAGGCAAAAATGACGGCCCCGCGCCAAGATCGGCTGAAAGTCATCGATGACTGCGACTCAAGCTTGAGTGCCCGTGTTTGCTCCATGGCACTCAAGCAATCTTCAGTTGAGAAATGAGAGAACCACCAGCCAATGGACGCACCCCTCGCCTACATTCATGACAAGCCGGACATGGAACACCATCTTCTCCACGCATGTCCTGCCGCCCTGCCTTATTGACAAGGGCCATGACAGTCCTGTCCGGTCAGTTCCTCCGCAAGCCGCAGCTGATTGCGCCCCCGGCACAACAAGCGGTAAGCCTCGATTTTCCCAACCAGTTTGCCTGCAACAGAGTGGGCATAGACGTCCAGTTCTCACAATGCATATTAGACATGAAGAATATCATGCGCCATAGATGACGCCGGCTGCCGCGCGGTTTCATGCAGAATCATGCACTCGGACAGACACTTAATTTGCAGGTCGTTTCTGCCAGGAAAGTCGATATGAATGATCAACTAGAACAAGCTCTTCCTTTCACTGGCGAGCGGTTTGTCCCTGAAAAGCTGGGCAATATTGCGCTTGAGCATCTGCATCGCTACCACCTTGCCAGAGGGCTGGTCACAAACCGGGTTGTTCTCGATATAGCTTGCGGTGAAGGCTATGGCAGCGCCCTGCTTGCAGACCAGGCAGCACGCGTCATCGGCGTTGATATTGATGCGCAGACCGTCGACCACGCGCAGAGAAAATATACAAGGCCCAATCTTGAGTTCATGGTCGGCGATTGTGTTGCAATTCCGCTTGCCGACCACAGTGTCGATATTATCGTCAGCTTCGAGACAATCGAGCATCATGCCGAGCATGAGCAGATGATGCATGAATTCAAAAGAATTTTGCGCCCAAATGGCTGCGTCATCATTTCTTCGCCAGACAAGAAATATTATTCTGAAGAAACCGGATTTGTGAATGAATTTCACGTCAAGGAACTATACAGGGATCAGTTTTCTGATCTTTTATCAAAATATTTCGCAAATGTTAGACTGTTCAATCAGCGCATTGCTTACGGCTCTGCCATTTTCCCGGAAGACCGGCAGGGGGAATTTCAGAATTATTATATGAGCCATAATTCTGTTGTACCCATGCAGGGGGTTCGCCATCCCTATTACCATGTCGCGCTGGCGTCTGATGCTGATCTGCCCGCGATAGGTCTCGGCCTCATGGAACAGCCAATCGATGAGAGCGAAATCATCGGCTCTTGGCGTCAGGCAATGGCGGAAAAGGATGCGCTTGTCGACAGGCTGCGCAACGCAGTTGCACAGGCAGAAGCCGACCGTGCCGCAGACCAGGAACGCGCCGCACAACTGGCCCGACAAGTCGGGACCCAGAATAATGAAACGCATTATTGGAAATCAGTTGCCGAACTTGAAAAATATGCCGTTGGCGTGCTGCGCCGCGAGATCGACGCGCTCAGACAGGAGCGCAAGGCCATTCTCTCGTCCAATTCATGGCGGCTGACCCGGCCATTGCGTCTTGTCCGCCGCTTCATGAAGCATGGCATGAAAGGCCTCAAGGCAAGATAACAACCGGCCAAGCACAAGCGCGAGAGGCAAACGCTGTTCAATGTCTGCTGCCGTTGATGTGCCTGTAGCCGCATTGCGCAGATAAACCGTTTGTCGCCTGAATTTCTGAAAGAGGCCGTGCAGGTGTTGCAGCCTGTCCCGCATTGTGAATGCGCGGCACCTTTCAATCGGGAAGCAAGCAGGTCAATGTGCAATGATGGCGTGCAATGACGACTCAAATATCATTAAAGTTGCATAGTTTAGCACACCATCCCGCACTCAATTGAATGACGATTAATCATTTGATTTTCACCTATTAATCGTCCATGAAATGGGCATCCTCCGAATAATGACAAAGCACGCAAAATGCGGAAAATTGTGTCCAAGCCCGTCGCTCTGAACTGGTTCAGCCTGCTATTAGCGGCAACAGTCAATACGTTTATTGTCCATTATTTTCCGCTGTTTGACCTTTCTTCAAGGCATTCCTTGAGACCAGTCATGACAAGCTGGACCTTGATACTGATCATGCTTGTGATGACAAGATACATATCCTCCACGATCAGCGCCATCATTCTTGTCACACTGTGTTCCGTTACTTTAAGCATAGCCAATTATGAAAAATTTTCTAAAACAAATTCAATACTGACAGCCAATGACATTGTACATCTGGATAATATTCATATATCCATGCACTATGTCAGCATTTATGTGATCATTTCAGCTTTGCTTATTGTCGGCTTTGTTCTGTTTGACACAGTCAGAACAGCGCGCAAAAATGGCCGAAAGTATAGATTTATTGTTTTTGCGACAATTTTTTATTGTCTCTTCACATTTGATCTTTCACACGCTCGACAGAGCATCGTTTCTTATCTGAATGGCGCAGGCATTACATATTATAGCTGGTCGCATCAGTCCAATGTCAAGGAAAATGGCATATTCATTCATCTTTTGCAGACATCAGCACGCAAGAAACCGGCGGCGCTGACTTCCGATGAACTGGCTGATATGCGCAAGAATATGCATTTCAGTATGACGGGCATCAAAACCCCGCAAAAATTCATCATGATCCTGTGCGAAGCCTGCTGGTTCGATGACCGGCATTTCAGACAGGTCTTTGAGCCATTGTTCGGATTGGGCGGATCTCCATTCAGGGCAATATCCCCGGTTTATGGCGGCGGCACGCCGAATGCAAGCTTTGAGATCATGACCGGACTGCCCGCCAGGAACCCTGCCCTTTATGGTGTCATCTATCAGGAATATAAGGACTTTTTTGCAAGACGCGTTTCGTCGCTGCCAACCCATTTGACGGACATGGGCTATGTGACCCTGTCCATGCATAATTACAACTCCACCATGTGGTCGCGTGCCCATGTTGAGCCGAGGCTCGGCTTCAACGATTTCATCGGCATTGAACGCATGAAGAAACCGGATTCTTCCTATTGGCTGCCGCGCGATTTCGTCCTGTTCGATGCCGCTTATGATGAATTTCTGAAACATCCTGATGACAGGCTTTTCCTGCATCTTGCAACCGTCCATACACATGGCCCCTATCCAGAAAAGAATGGCGATGGCGGCATTCAGGACTATCAGAACAGATTGTCGCTATCGATTGAAGATCTTGCGCATTTTGTTGAAGCGATCAGGTCCCGTGCAGGCGATACCGTCATCCTGATCTATGCCGACCACAAGCCGGCATTGCGCATGTTTGCCGGCATGACCGACCCAGCCAAAAGTGGCGATGTTCCCATTATCATCTTTGACAACAATGAGAAACGCAAGGAAGCCCTTGTGAAACACTCGGATGGCAAGCCGTTCTATTGTCTGTCGCGCAATATTGGCGCGCTTTATTTTGACATGCAATTGGCTGCGCATTATTACGCGGCCGATTCCTGCACGCATTTTTCTGGCAAACAATATCTGAAACTGGCAGCTTCCTTACCAGAGTCCCTTTATACCGCCTCGTTACATTATGATGCAGAACAGGCGCCCAGCCAATAAATGAAATTCAAGAGAGCCACATGCAGCGTATATACAAGGCGTTCTTCAATTCGTTAAATGCCCTGTTTCATTTAAGCCGACATGAAAAAGCATTCCAGCAGGAACTGTTGCTTCTTGCTGCCGGAATTCTGTTGTCCTTCATCGTCGCACAAGACATTCTTTCCCAGGCAATACTGATCGGAAGCATCATCTTGATCCTGTTTGCCGAGATCATCAATACGGCGATTGAAAAGGCCTGCGATGCCATAACGGTTGAATTCAATGCGAATATCAAACTCGCCAAGGATTGCGGTTCGCTGGCCGTGTTGATGTCCTGCCTGATCGCTTTGGCCGTATGGATTTATTATTTCCATCTCTACTTTTTCCCGCAGACAATCAGTTGATGCAGCCTGTCAGGTGCCATTGACAGGCTTTCAACAGACGAGGCTCGCCGCCGGCAGCCTGCATCACCTCCCAGTCACTTAGCGTCGATCTGCGATTGCGGCCGCACCTTACGATAGACGTGCGGTATCCATGCTCCCCATTTCGCCTCAAAGATCCTCTTATTGGTTTCAAACAGCTCTCTTTTTTCTTTCGGCATCACCGTATTGAAGGTTGCTGAGAGGTGGTGGTGCACAAAGGCATCTTCCGCC
This sequence comes from Daeguia caeni, assembly GCF_042653845.1. Lineage (NCBI taxonomy): Bacteria > Pseudomonadati > Pseudomonadota > Alphaproteobacteria > Hyphomicrobiales > Brucellaceae > Daeguia > Daeguia caeni. Next base: position 25,858 of record NZ_JBHSEL010000116.1, read on the forward strand.
AGCGCGCAGAGATAGCCCTTTGAACGTATCATTGCGCAATGATCATCATCTTCGAACATGCCGCGCCCATACTCCTCGCTGATATGCCCGAAGAGATTGTCGAGATCCGCCTTGCGGAACATGACGGCAAAATAGGCAAGAACCCGCAAAGGGGTAAACTGACCACGATAGCCGGTGGTCAGCTCCCAGGCCGCGCGCCGCATCTCATCCATATTGGCATATTCGACAAAGACCTTGGCCTCATTGCCAATATTGTTGGTCAATGGCCCGACGACGCCAATCTGGGGATTGTTTTCCAGATGACGCACCATGGCATGAATGGCGCCGGGCGCAACATAGGCATCATTGTTGAGCAGGAAAACATAATCCCCCGTGGCAGCCTTGATGCCGACATTATTGCCCTTGGCAAAGCCAAGATTCCTGCCATTCTCGATGACAGTGACATTTGGGCTGGTCCTGGCGGCAGCGCGGATCTGCAACAGCCATTCCGGCGAGGAGCCATTGTCAACGACAATGATCTCAAGATTTGGATAATGCCCACCATCATTGGTCAGGGATTTCAGCGCGGCAATGGTCCATTGGGGATCTCCATAGGACAGGATGATCACCGAAACCTTGGGCAAGCGGTCAATCGTGTAACTCAATTGCTTCGCCCGATCCGCCCATGTATTGCGTTCGACATAATCAAGCAGTGCCCTCTTGAAGGCAGGATCCCTGCCCTTATCCCTGGCAAGGCGAATCTGCTGTGCAAATTCTTCTGCATTATCGGCAAAAAAAGCGAGATCCTGCGCGCGCTGCAATTCAGGCAGCCGGGTCGTGACCGTCGGCTTGCCCATGGCAGAGTATTCATAGAACTTGACCGGATCACATGCCTTGATGATCGGCAGAAGCAGGAATGGAATGAGCAGCACATCCATCCGTTCCAGAAAGGCCGGAACCTCCTGATATGGAATTTCACCATGCATGAAGACATTGTCAAAGGCTGCAAGCTTGCCGGGTGCTGCGGCCGTCACAGCTCCGCACAGGTGAAATTCAATGTCCGGATTATCCTGTGCCACCCTTGCGACAAGATCTGCATCAAACCATTCGGCAATGGCCCCGACATAACCAGCACGGATCCGCTCGGAATGCCCTGTGAAACCCACCTTGCGCAGAAATTCGGGCAACGGCCTTTCTTTATCCTGAATCTGGAAATGGGCCACATCACCGCCATTGCGGATGAGAACGGGCACGGAAAATTTCCTGTACTTGTCATAGAGATGCTGCGAACTGACGATCAGCTGATCGCAATTTTGCAGCATGTCCTCCTCAATTTGCAGCAATCGCGGAGTCGTATTGGAAAAACCGGAAATATCATCCATGCAATCAAAGATGATACGGAAATCGGGCGACAGATGGCGGGCAAGTGGCCACCAATGCGGATGTTCAACAATCAGCGTCTTGAAGGCCGTCGCCTGCACGCCCTCGCAGAAATTGCGCATGATATCCAGCCATGCGCGCGCATGGCGGCCGTCAAAGCCGCCACTGTAAGGCTGCACCGCACGTCTGTCTGGCACGGGCAGGTTTACGACATAAAGATTTTCCTCAATCCTGCGAATGCGCAGATCAGAGGCATGCATATCAACTTCAATGTAAAATACACGACGATCCTGCGCGAGATGGCGCGCCAGATGTTGTGGACGCTGGGTGCGAAAATCCCAGTTGATAATGGAGAGAATGAAAATATCGTGTGACTGTGTAGCCGGGTTTATTTCCCCGAGTTCCATCCAGTCATGATTGTCTGACTGCCGGTCTTTCCATTTGATATAGTGTGGCTGCCCCTCAAACAGTGGACTCAAATATCTGAAAACCACCGATACCATACGCATCTTGAGCGAATAAGGTAAAGGCAGCCGGTTATAAGTGAATTTCGCCACCGGAAATATTGTTGACCTGATATAGATTTTTCCTTTTCTGGCAGCATGCATAAGCTTGACCGGCTTTTTTGCAGTAGCGGCAGAACAGTTCTGACCGGTGTCTTCCCGAGAATTGCCAGCATAGCTGCATGAGGGCCAAAGTTTCTTGCGCATCAGATGGATACGCGTTGCATAGCGCCACCCGCGCGAGCTGTAGATCTCGCTTATTTTATGCGACAGCGCTTCTTTTTCTGCGCTGATCAAATCAAGCGTCTTTTCCAGCCTGCCGATTTCTGCATCCTTCAGGGATATTATCTCCACAAAGTTGCCTTCATTGTTTGACGTGTCGTCTTTATATGCAGTCATGCTGGATACATCTGAATATGAGTAAATTGAATCACGGCGTGAGAACACCATGACCTTCGTCTGGGCAAGCAACCATCGTTAGACAGAATCATATGCCGGAATGGATCATGCACTCAATGATGGCTCCATTTTCCCGCGCAGGTTTTTTAGCAATTTCTATTCTGAAAACACAAGAGCTTTTATGATTTTCATGCATGAAAATCATAGAGCCCGACTCAAAATTCCATTTTTGCGATACGCCTCGTCATTCGCCTGATTGAGGAGATGACCATCCAAGCTTGTGACGA
>NZ_JBHSEL010000117.1:0-32366 GCF_042653845.1 Daeguia caeni
ATAATCGCGGCGGAAATCCACTTAACGAAACGCCCGATACTGTTCAGACAAACCGAACCACCTCTATCTGACCAGTTTGCCCTCCAGGCAAATTGCGAAAGGGCGTTTTCGGCTTGTGGGTCGTGACGCTCTTTCAATTATGGGCCCACCTCTTTCCGGCTTTTTTCAAGCAATTTTCCCGCTTGCCATTCACCGCTAAAGCAGTTCCAGGAAAGTGGGCCCGGTTTTCCGTCAGGAACTACGAAAAAACATGTCAGCGCAATCAGCGTTGCCGTGAAGATCTGCATTGCTTCAGACAGCACCACTGATGAGACGGCTGTGATCAGGCGCGAAATATCATGAAGCAGCGGCAATAGGGCTCAATCTGGCCACTTTCGGTGCGCGCAACAGAGACAGATCACCTGCCACAATCCCTATCTGACGCCGTGATGGCATCGCATCCAGAAGAATGGTTTACCCTGGAGCATTTCCACGTTTTTCTGAATCGGCATGGCTTTCCAAACAGTTTTGTATGATTCATTGATGGTGATTGGCTGGAGCCGGCCTCCCGTGACCGCCCCCCCTATCGAATGATCTTCACGCGCGCACTGCTGCGGCCGTTTCGATTGCGAAAGCGTTCGTTGCGTCGCAACATGGTTAAAAATTGCCGCTTTTTCATTGCAAGCCATTTGGCAGACTGTCCGTATCACATGCCGCATCAGCCATCAGTCACTTGATGCAAGATATGATACCGTTCCCGCGATAACAGCGGTTGCGATCGTTTTCAACGGGTCATAGAGACAGAGACATTTCACCGGTGACAACTGCGTTTCAGGACATGCAGGATCCGGAAATCCACCACAGCCATGCGAAGAGCTGGCTGTTGCGCAGATGGAACGATTGCATTTCATGTCCATCTGAAATCAAGACTATCATTCATCACAAGCTCTCCTTCGGCCAGACACGGAAGCGAACAGAACATCCAATAAAGACAATTGATTAAGCAGATCCCGAACCTATTCCTTCGCCCGTGACATGGCTGTTGCACCCTGCCCGCCTGCTGCCCCCCTTGTCACCGGATGAAAACAGGTTTTGCGTTTTGCCGCTTCTGTCGTTCCTTCACCTATGACTACGGCCCAGAAACCTGAATTTTCCTTCATCCCATATAGGCCTTGATCAATTCCTGTTTAAGGATTTTTTCAATTGCCCCTGCCAATAGTCATGCTAAAAAATGACGTTTACGGAAACGTCAATTCGGGAGGATATAATGACACTGCCGGCCATTCTGAAGGACAAGCTGCGTTTGCCTGTTGTAAGCGCGCCCATGTTCATCATTTCCAATCCTGCTTTGGTGATTGCACAATGCAAGGCAGGTATTGTCGGCTCTTTTCCCGCCCTCAATGCGCGCCCGGAATCACAGCTTGATGAATGGCTTGCCGAAATCACAGAAACGCTCGCCGCGCATAATGCGGCCAATCCCGACCGGCCCGCCGCTCCCTTTGCCGTCAACCAGATCGTTCACAGATCCAATCAAAGACTTGAACATGATCTTGGCCTTTGCGTGAAATATAAGGTGCCGATCGTTATTTCCTCGCTCGGCGCGGTGCCAGAGGTCAATGCAGCGATTCATTCTTATGGTGGCATCGTTCTGCATGACGTGATCAATAATCGGCACGCCAATTCCGCCATTCGCAAGGGCGCGGATGGGCTGATTGCCGTTGCAGCCGGCGCCGGAGGTCATGCAGGGACATTATCGCCCTTTGCCCTTATTCAGGAAATTCGTGAATGGTTTGATGGCCCGCTTCTGTTATCGGGCGCCATTGCCAATGGCCGATCGATTCTTGCCGCACAGGCAATGGGTGCGGATCTCGCCTATATTGGCTCACCCTTTATCGCCACGACGGAGGCGCGCGCCGTTGATGAATACAAGCAGATGATTGTCGACTCATCTTCCGCCGATATTGTCTACACCAGTTATTTCACCGGCGTTTCCGGTAATTATCTCAAGCCATCCATTGTCAAGGCCGGCCTGGATCCGGACAATCTGCCACAAGCCGGCCCATCCAAGATGGATTTCAGCAAGACACAACAGGAAGGCAGCAAAGCCTGGAAAGATATCTGGGGCTGTGGTCAAGGCATCGGCGCCATTCATGAAATTGTCCCAACCGAAACTCTCGTCAGCCGCCTTGAACGTGAATATAACGCGGCCCGAAAGGCGCTTTGCTCGGCAGGCTGATATATTGAAATAAAAATCAATGCGTTACTGCGTCTGGCAATGTGGCTTTCAATCTCCCGCCACCAACCTGCCCGGCGCAGGTGCCAATTCAGGATGGAAAACATGCCAAACCTGTTTCTGACTGAAACAAACACGCAAATTCTGTGAATTGGGCCTTGCTTTCCTGTTCTGATTTGGTTATCAGCGCTGCGTTCGGTTCGTTCACCGAGGCCCGTGCCAGATTGGTTTTCTGATTTTAGTCATGGGTTTTGCACGGACAGCATACCGGGCCGCTTTAGCTCAGTTGGTAGAGCACATCATTCGTAATGATGGGGTCGCGTGTTCGAGTCACGCAAGCGGCACCATAAAAAATAAAACATTTAGCGCTTGATAAACCGCCGACTATAATCTTACTCACCACATGCCCCACGTGAGCAAGATTGCCATTCATGAAACCAGCCCCAGATTTTAAGTGTTTTGTCGTATAATGATGCGATCCCAACAATAATTGCCAGAACGGTTATCGCGAGCCATTTCACGACATTCCCATGGTGCCCACGGCCGCATGGAACTTGATGGCATCGCTCCCAGATAATCGATATCGCCCTCGTCCATATTCGAAAGAAAATCTTTCGTCCGCTCGGGAAGCCCGACCAGTGTTAACTGTTGACGCTTCCTTGTCATTGGCGTCATGCCTTCCGTCCACAGTGCGTTGCACCTTATCACTGTGAGAAAGCATCGTGGATACTTCCCGATCTGTCATAAGGCCAGGCGGCAGGCGAATGGCGCATGGGTGCCGGCACTAAACAGAATGAGCCTTGCGAGTTTGCGCATGCAAAGAGTGCGCAGGGAATGGCTACAGTGATCACCTTGATCATTTCGACAACCTTTCCCGGTTCGTCTCTGCATCTCGACCTGCAACGTCTCAGCCTGCAACCGCTGCGTCAATTTCGTCGACAACGGATCTTGCAGCCGGGCTTTTATCGTTCTGCGCGCCTTTTCAGCGCCCTTGTCCTCCACCCGGCCATTGATGTACAGGCCGAGCGCACCACGATGACTGGCAGATATATGATGCCATTCACGATGGCGCTCATGATGGCATCGGCTGCACCGTCATCCAGCCAGCCGCCGAGCTATAGCATAGCACCGGCAGAGAAGCCCATTCCTGCGCCAGACGCCTGCCAAATTCTGCACGGCTGATCTTTCCGGACATGTAATCCTCGTAGCCGCACCGCTTCAGCAAATGGAACGCAAGCCGATCTTGTAAGCGGCATCGCATACCTGAAGTCTTCACAAGCCAAGCTCCTGCGACAAGTCGCGCAACGTTGCGCACATGAACTGGTATCGGCCCGGATCTGAATCTTGAAACGCTTGGTAAAGGAGGCCTGCGTGGCGACAGGTTCGCCAATGCTCATCCTGGAGATCGACATGGGCAACCTGTTCTGATTGTTGCCACAGGCCCGTCATAACCGAGCGGTGCGTCGATATCACCAATGAAATCGAGAAGCTTGTGGCTCCTGCCAGGGCGATCTTGTCCATGAACTTGCCTTCCGCCAAATGAAAAAGCCACCCTGCAGGACGATTTGAGATTTTCATTTAAGAGATGAAAGACTGAGGGGGCTTGCAGTTGATACCCGCTCAAAACAGTTGTCTGCGCACACGGTAAAAGTGTATTATAATAAAAATCAAGTTGGGTCGCTGTGCAAAAAAATCTTGTTGTGCAGGCATTAAGGGGAATTGCTGCAATATCTGTCGTGATTTTTCACGCCAGCTTGCTGCTAGATGACCTGTCTGCCGATGCCAGACTATCGATTTTCGGCCCGCTCGCTCCACTGGGCGTTGATATATTCTTTCTGATAAGCGGCTACATAATAGCAGCATCTGCAAGTCGATACCCAAACGGAGGAATTTCAGCAGGCTCATTCCTGATGAAGCGCCTAATTCGCATCTGGCCACCTTACGCGATTGCCACTGCCATTTTCTGCGCGGCATACGCATTAAAAAACGGCACGGCACCAGTCGTCCCAGAACTAATTCGGAGTCTTGCATTCATCCAACTGTCTAGCGAACCACCTTATTATGGGTTCGCATCGCTAGTTGTCGGCTGGACACTGAATTATGAAATGTTCTTCTATGTTGTGATTGCGCTCGTACTGCTGTTGCCGCGCTGGCGATGGCAGGCCGCGCTTGCAATCTTCCTCACAACATTGGTGCTGATCCCATTGATGATACAGCACAGCCTTTCTCCCTACGAACTAATAGACGCCGGACGCACCGATGCAAACGCCTATGTGATCACCAACCCATTGTGCTGGCTATTCGCACTTGGCGCGCTCGTCTATTTCATCGAACAGCATGGATATTCTCTGCGCTCGAAAGCAGCGACCGTGCTTTTTGCATCAACCTCGATCTGCTTTGCGATCTACTGCTACCTTTCGCCCGGCATGAATGGTCATGGCCTCACTGGCATGGGTATGGCGATTTTGCCGCTATTTGCTGTCGCAGTACTGTCGCGAAGGCAGTTTGAACGACATGTGCCCCGGTGGCTGGTTTATTTTGGCGACATATCGTTCTCGGTATACCTCACACACATCATAGTGCTAAGTATCGCAAAAGCGGCGTTCGCACCGTTCGGCGTTACAGGATTATGGTTGATGGCGAGCGCTATAGTCGCTTCTCTCACTGCTGGCGCGTTCTACTATTCCTTTATCGAACGCCCTTTGACACGGTGGCTATCGTCTCGCGCTACCGGGACAGCGGCTGACAGAGTGGCGGCGATCAGATAAGCGATGGCGGCAAAGCAGCGCCAGGAAAATGGGGACTGAGCCCGGTGGTTTCACAACGGCCGGGCTTTTCCATATGTCAGGCTGGTCCGTCTGTGACTGGTCTTCCGTCAAAAGACAAAATTGCCAGTGCACTGCTGGACGGTGATGATCCAGTTTGATAAGATTTCAGCAGTAAAGGTTTTCTCGCATGAACAGATTTGATCTTCCCCGTACGTCAGAAGCCGTCTTACGCTATCTTGATGGCGACTATGAAATCGTCAAGCATGGCTCCTTTGTCCGCTGCGCGGTTACTGGCGTAGAAATTCCACTGGATGAGCTGAAATATTGGAGCGTCGCGCGTCAGGAAGCCTATGCAAACGGCCTGATTTCCTTCGAGCGCGAGCTGGAGCTTAATCCGGAACTGCGCAGCCGCAAAAAGGGCTGAAGCAATCTTCAGCCTTGCTGGCGCCTGTCGAACCGTTCAATGGTCGAATCGATGATCATTCCCGCGGCATCACTGCGGTCGAATTGCAGTTCCACATCAAGAACGGCAATTTTCTCCAGAAATGCCTTCTCAATGTCTGGCATCGTGGCAAGGCGCACCTGATCCTTGGCCGTTGTGATCAGGCCAAGCTGCTTTTTCTCAGCCATGTCCCCGAGAAGTCGCACTTCATCCGCACTATAGGGATGATGATCCGGGAAACTGCACATTTCGATCACTTTGCCGCCTGCTTCCCTCACACTTGCATAAAACTTGTCCGGATTGCCAATGCCAGCAAAGGCAAGAAAGCATTGGCCTGCCACTTGCCGGTCATATGATGGCTGAAGATGGGCATGGAAAACCGGACGGGCCGCGCGTGCTGCCTGCCGCACGACAAAATCAGCCGCATCGCCCCTGCCGATGACGAGCAAGGCATCGGTCCTGCCCATCTGTTCGGGAAATGGTGCGCGCAATGGCCCGGCCGGAATGACGCATCCATTGCCAATGCCACGCGATGCATCCACCACAAGAAGCGCATAATCCGCATATAGGCGCGCGCTCTGAAAACCATCATCCATGATGATGAAATTGCTGCCCAGTTCGATCAGGCGCTCTGCCGCCCTGAAACGTTCGGCCGACAGGGCAACCGGCGCATGTTGTGCCAAAAGCAGAGGCTCGTCCCCGACAAGACTGGCAGGATCATGATCGGGGTCAACCAGATGCAGGCCCTTGTAAGAACCGCCATAGCCGCGCGAAACAATGGCCGGCTTCAGCCCCTTTGCCCTGGCTGCCCTTGCAAGCGCGATGGCCGTTGGCGTCTTGCCGGCTCCGCCCACGGTATAATTGCCGATGCAAAGAACGGGGGCTGCGACTTTCGGCGGCACGGCTGCCAGCATTCTGTGGCGGGCAACCGCACCATAGATCCAGGACAAGGGCGCAAGCACACAGGTTCGCCAGTCCGGCTTTTCCCACCAGAAGAGTGGCGCCTTACCCGCCATGCTGGTAACCACCCAAGGATGCAGACATGGGCACAGCATTCTGTTCCGACAACTGTGCCTTCAGAATCAGGGGCTGGATAAAGGGTTCCAGTGCTGACAAGGTGCGATCCAATGCGCCGCGCATATCATTCACCGTATTGGCGCCCGCGGAAATCATGGCGCGCAGATGCTGCGGATTGGAATAGAGAAAATTGATTGCCCCTGCCAGCATGTTGCGATCCTTCACGATGCGCGCGCCGCCATTCTTGATCAGACGCTGGAAGGATTCGCGGAAATTCTGCACATGGGCACCGGTCAGAATGGCCGCTCCCATCATCGCCGGTTCAAGCGGATTATGTCCGCCCTGCGTTGTCAGCGAATTGCCGATAAAGACAATCTCGGTCAGTTGCAGATAAAGCGCCATTTCGCCAATCGTATCGCCCAGCAAGACATTCGTGTCATGCGTAATGGCATCACCACGGCTGCGTGCTGCAACCTGCAGCCCCTTGGCCGTCAGCATGGCTTCGATATCGGCCGCTCGTTCCGGATGTCGCGGCACGATAATGCTGAGCAGCTGCGGATAGCGCGTGGACAGCAGATGGTGCACTTCAGCAGCGATCTCCTCCTCACCCTCATGGGTGGATATGGCAGCCCATGTACGCCTGCCTGCAATCTGACGCTGCAGATTGCCCAATTCATTGAGATCCACCTGCGGCAGATGCGTATCCACCTTCAGATTACCGGAAACCGTGACCGGACGGGCACCAAGCGCGCGAAACCGGTCGCCATCAAGCTCCGACTGAGCAACGACATGGGCAAAATTTTCAAACACGGCCTCTGCCAGTGCGGAATGCTTGTTCCATGTCGTAAAGGAACGGTCCGACATGCGCGCATTGACCAGAACCTGTGGTATATGGCGGCTGGCCAGGGCCTGCACGGTTGCCGGCCAGATTTCGGATTCACAGCCGATCATCAGGTCCGGCTTCCAGTGGTCGAGAAATCTGGTTACCGCCGGCAGGAGATCAAGCGGCGCATATTGATGAATGACCTGCCCGCTCAGCCGGTCAGCCACCACTTTGGCAGATGTCACCGTGCCCGTGGTCAGAACAATATTGATACCCGTTCCGGCAAGATGCGTGAGCAGTGGTGCAATGGCTATTGTTTCGCCAACGCTTGCCGCATGTGCCCAGATGACCGGCCCTTGCGGACGATCACAGGTCGTCTTGCCGTAACGCTCGCATTTGCGCTGGCGATCTTCCTTGCCGCGTCTGGCACGCAGCCAGAGATAGGACCCCATGAATGGATAAGCGGCAGAACCGAGCATCCGGTAGGCAGACAGCAGATTGCGTGCCCAGCGTTCACTCATTTCGCTTTTCCCAATGCCGCATAGGCACGCTCGGTGGCATCATTCAATTGGCGTGTCAGTTCCATGCGCTTTCCCTCCAACTCCGCTTCGTCGGCATCCGGACTGACCCAGACAGGCTCACCACACATGATGACCGACCGACCGAATGGTAGCGGGATTGTTGTCCTGTCCCACGTTTTTTCCAAGACGTAGTTACGCGAATATGCCAGCGCAACCGGCAAGATCGGGCGCCCACTCAACTTAGCCAGAAGAATAATGCCTTCACCCGATTCGCGCGCCTTGCCGTGCGCTATATCGGCGATCATGGCAACCGAACGCCCGGCTTTCAAGGCATTCTTGAGCTGCAGCAGCGCACGCGCACCGCCTTTTGCTGGCTCTGTACGCGCGCGACGACCGCCCGAACCACGTACGATATGAAGGCCAAGCTTCTCGGCAACACGCGCATTCATCTCGGCATCGGCACTGCGGGAAAACATGCCCACAATGTCCATGTCATCCGAACGCATCATGGGCGTCATGAGATGCTGGCCATGCCAGAAGGTCAGAATGACCGGATGGAAATTCGGAAATACCGCCTCGGGACGAACCGAATTTTTCAGGCGCGGACTGGTGGCATCAACCAGTCGCATATAAGCGACGATGAGCTGGACCAGGGCCGTTTTCACGACTTCGGAACGCGCCAGCGGTTCACGAATCCTGCGCCACAGCCGGCGGGCAATGCCGTCTTTTCTGGATTTCCTGGCCGAACGTGCCGGTATTTCCTGATTTTCCATGCGCGGCAGACAGGCTCAACCGTTGTTGGATGCAGAGCCTTCCGGCTCAAGCAGGCGATGCAGATGCACGATGAAATAGCGCATATGCGCATTGTCAACGGTCTGCTGGGCCTTGGCCTTCCAGGCAACCTTGGCCTGTTCGTAGTTCGGATAAATACCAACGATGTCGAGCTTCTCCAGATCACGGAATTCCGTTCCACCAAGGTTGGTCAGCTCTCCACCGAAGACAAGATGAAGCAACTGTTTCTGATTTTCGCCTTCTACAGCCATCACAATATCCTTTGATCACAAAGAGGAAGCGGCATGATTAGCTCAACGGTTCGCCCGCGACAACACTCAACATCTCATCCAAAAGGCGACCGCTGGCAGCAACGAGCGAACCATGCCGCCAAGTGGGCAAGCCATAGATGATCGGCTTTGCCGCACTGGTCAGAATGGCTCCGCCCGACTCGGCCAGAATGAGATCCGCCGCGGCCAGATCCCAATCATGAGAATTTGGCCGAACAAAGGTGCCGGAAAGATCACCGCGCGCAACCATCGCGATGCGATAGGCAAGCGAGGGAATATAGGGATGAAGATACACCCTGCCCTGCCAGATGCGCTCCCAGTTTGGCAAGCCGTGGCGCGCCGAGGCAATTGTCACGGACTGTTCCGGCACCGGCAATCTGGTGTGGATTGCCTCACCATTCTGCCAGGCCCCCTTGCCGCTGCGCGCCGAGATCACCTCGTCGCGCGCCGGGCATTGCAGGACACCAGCAATCGGCCGGCCATCCTCCACAATGGCAAGACTGACACACCATGTATCCTCGCCGTGAAGATAAGCGCGTGTTCCGTCAATGGGATCAATCACAAAGGCACGCCGGCGCTGTTCCGGTGCGCGTTCGTCCCTGGTCTCTTCCGAAATCCAGCCATAATCCGGCCGCGCCTGCAGCAATTCGTTCCGCAGGAAGCGATCAACCGCAAAATCCGCCTCGCTGACCGGCGAATTGCCTTCCTTCATCCAGACTTCCGGTGACTGCCGAAAATAGCGCATGGCAATGCGGCCCGCCTCTTCGGCAGCCGCAAGCAACAGGGCCAGTTCCCTGGCGTCATCGGTACCTCTGTCAGCTTCCTGCAAGGGTCATGCCTTCGATCATGAGTGTCGGTGCAGCCATGCCAAAATTCCGGTCAATATCATTGGCCGGGGTCATGTTGAGGAACATATCCTTCAGGTTGGATGCGATTGTCACCTCGCTGACCGGATAGGCAAGCGCGCCATTTTCGATCCAGAAGCCGGATGCGCCGCGGCTATATTGACCGGTGACCATATCCACGCCCTGGCCGAATACTTCCGTGACGTAAAACCCGCTCGATAATGAACCAATCAGATCTTCAGGCGTTTGCGTGCCCGGTTCAATTGCGAAATTGGTTGAAGCCGGCGTGACGACCGAACCGGAACGCACTCCGCGGCCATTGGTGACAAGCCCAAGCTCGCGCGCGCTGGAGCCGGACAACAGCCAGTGACGCAACACGCCATCTTCTATCATGGTAAGCGGCTGACCCTCAATGCCCTCGCCATCAAAAGGCCGCGAGGCAGAACCGCGTATGCGCAATGGATTGTCGGTCACATTCACGCCGGCTTTCAGGATCTGCCTGTCCATGCTGTCGCGCAGGAAGCTTGTCTTGCGCGCAACTGCCGCCCCATTGATCGCGCTTGCAAGATGTGCGGCCACGCCACGCGCCAGACGCGGATCATAAATCACCGTCACCGGCCCGGTCTTTGCCTGCCTTGCCCCAAGACGCCGAACTGCACGCTCGCCTGCGCGCCTGCCAATGGCTTCCGGCGTATCGAGATCGGCAAAATGCAGCCGTGAACTGAAGTCATAGTCGCGCTCCATTGCCGTGCCCTGCCCGGCAATGGCCGAGACAGAACGGCCAAATCGCGTAGCGGCATAATGACCGGCAAAGCCGGTTGATGTGACCAGCACCATGCCGCCCATGCTCGCCGAGGCGCTTGCGCCGCCGGAATTGGTCACTCCCTTTACGGCAAGGGCTGCCGCTTCCGTTGCCAGGGCATCCTCGGTCAGGCGCTCGGCACTGACCACGGTCGGATCATAAAGATCAAGATCACGCGGCGTTTTCACCAGCATGGCCGGATCGGCCAGTTGTTCAAAAGCGTCTTCCGGCGCAACCCTGGCCATGGCAACAGCGCGCTCGGCAAGACGAACGGGATCAGCACTGGCATTGGCCGAAACACTGGCAATCCTGCGCCCGACAAAGACGCGCAGGGCAAAGTCGTCACTCTCCGATGATTCGCTTCCTTCAACCTTGCCAAGCCGCACAGACACGCTGAGCGAGCGTGCGCGCATGACCACGGCATCCGCCTGATCTGCTCCTGCCCGCCTTGCCGCCTCGATGAGTTCTGCTGCCCGATCGATAAGTTTTTGCGCCGAATTATCTGAAATCATTCGTAAATCCAGACTTCCTGACTCTGCCGGCCTGCACCGGAAGCCTCCAATTATGGCCAACACGACTGCTCGGCCCAAAAAAAACGTCAAATCGTTCCGTCCAAGGCTGATTACAGCCACATCTTGTTTCTATATTGTTGAAACTGCGGGGCTTCAAGGCGGCGCGTCCAGAGATTCCATTTTGTTCATTTTGCATATTCCGAGACAGCGGCATGGTCACAACGGGTGGTAGCCTTTATCTGCAATCATTGATGATATTGGGTGGTGCAATTATTGCAGCGCCATTGTTCAAGCGTCTGGGCTGGGAACAATCCTTGGCTATCTTTTTACGGGCGTCATCATCGGCCCGGTTGCCCGCCTGATTGCCGATGGTGAAGACTTCCTGCATTTTTCAGAGCTTGGCGTTGTCTTTCTGCTTTTTGTCATCGGACTGGAGCTGAAACCCTCCCGCCTGTGGTCACTGCGTCATGCAATCTTTGGCCTTGGCACCGCACAGGTCGTCGTCAGTGGTGCAGCACTGGCAGCCATTGCCCATTATCTGGTTGAACTTTCGGTTGGCGCCTCGATCATCATTGGCTTTGGCCTTGCCCTGTCCTCAACAGCCTTTGCCATGCAGGTTCTGGAGGATCGCGCCGAGACCAACCAGCGCCATGGCCAAAGGGCCTTTGCCATCCTGCTCTTTCAGGATCTCGCCATCGTGCCGATCCTTGCCATCATACCGGCGCTTTCGCCCAATGAGCCTTCGCAGGCAAGCGCCGGTTTTCATCTTGCCACGGCAGTTGTCTCGATCATCGCGCTGATCATTGCCGGTCGCTATCTGCTCAATCCGATGTTCCGCATCATCGCCAATACCGGTGCGCGCGAAGTCATGATTGCGGCCGCGCTGTTCGTGGTGCTGGGCTCTGCAAGCCTGCTGGAACATGCTGGCCTTTCCATGGCCATGGGGGCTTTCATTGCCGGCGTGCTGCTTGCGGAATCGTCCTATCGCCATGAGCTCGAAGCCGATATCGAGCCCTTCCGCGGCATTTTCCTCGGCCTGTTTTTTGTCGCTGTCGGGCTTTCGCTCAACCTCACCGTCATCCTGCAATATTGGCAGACCATCCTTCTGGCCGTACCTGTCTTCATGGCAACGAAAATTGCCATTCTTTATGTGCTCTGCCGGCTGTTTCGCTCCAACCACAATGATGCTGTACGCATTGCCTTTCTGCTGCCGCAGGGCGGCGAGTTTGCCTTCGTCCTGTTTTCGGCCGCGGCAGACGCAGCCGTGATTTCCTCCGCCCTTGGCTCTGAACTCATTGCCGCCGTCACCGTCTCCATGGCGCTCACCCCGTTCATGGTGATGATCGGCAACAAGCTGATGCTCAAGGGCACGGACACCGACACGATGGAGGAAAATTTTGAAGGGGCGGGATCAGACGTCCTCATGATCGGCTTTTCCCGTTATGGTCAGATCTCCGCCCAGATGATGCTTGCAGGCGGCGTTGACGTGACGGTGATTGACAGTTCGCCCAACCGGGTGCGGGCGGCAGAAAAATTCGGCTTTCGCATTTATTATGGCGATGGAACGCGCAAGGACGTGCTGGAGGCCGCCGGCATTCGCAAGGCCAAGCTTGTGGCCATCTGCACGCACAACAAGGAAACCACCAACCGGATCGTCAATCTGATCCAGTCTGAATATCCGGATGCGCGCCTGTTCGTGCGCTCCTATGATCGCGAGCATACATTGCAGCTGCGCGCGCAGGGCGTGGAATATGAACTGCGCGAAACCTTCGAATCCGGCCTGCTCTTTGGCCAGAAGACACTTGAGGCGCTCGGCATATCCGAGGCCAATGCCGCAGCCATCAAGGCCGATGTTCGCCAGCGCGATGAAGACCGGCTGCACATGCAGGCCGCCGAAGGCATCATGGCAGGCGGTCATCTCCTGTTCAACAAACCCGTCACGCCGGAACCGCTGCTCAAGCCGACGCGCGAGGGCCAGCTTATTGACGTCAGGACAGAAGACGACGGGCAAACGCCGCCTGACGTGATGGAGAACAGGATACAGGCAGCCGAATGATCAGCCGCTTGCCTGATCGAGACAGGTCTGTCTTTCAAAGGCCGCCACGGCCTGATCGATCTTGCGTTTCAGATCATCGCGAACCGCCGCACTCTGGGCCAAAATCTGTTCGAACTTCAGGAAATCGAGCAGGCCAATGCCCGCAACATCAGGCCGCACGAAAACATGCGGCGGACGCTGGCGGAACTTGTTCTGGATGATCGCCATCATGGTGAGCTGATTGGCGCCCAGAATCGCCTCATAGGTCGAAGGCATGGCGTCATCATCACCACTTGGGCCTCCCACCACATCCACACCGATCACAATATCGGCCTTGTCGAACAGAAGATCAAACGGTACCGGATTGAACAGCCCGCCATCCACCAGAATGCGCCCATCCCGCACGACCGGCGCAAATACCGGTGGAATGGCGCAGGAAGCGGCAATTGCCGAACGCAGATCACCTTGCTGGAAATGCACTTCCTCCGCCGCATGATAATCCACCGCGACAATGCTCATGGGCGTTTTCAGTTCTTCGATCCTGTCTGGCAAATCATCCGGCAAAAAGGCCGCCAGCACTTTTTCAATATTGAACTGGCTGACGCGCAAACCGCCTTTCAGCAATTGCGACCAGCCGCCTGGCCGGGCCTTCCAGATACGCTTGGCAACTTCTGCACGGTTTTTGAAAATGCCAGCCGTATAATCGCGCAAGGTACGGCCCTCCATGCCATTGGCAAGGCCGGTGCCGATAATCGCGCCAATGGATGATCCAGCAATCGCCACCGGCTTGATATCCAAGTCGTCAAGCGTTTCCACAATATGCAGATGCGCAATACCGCGCGCGCCACCGCCACCAAAGGCAACAGCAAAACGCGGTGATGACGAATTGCAATTCACGCTCTTGCTACCCCTGTTGATCACCATAAATCAGAATTGCGGGCTTTGCCCCCAACAGCTTCCTGGCAACCGCCTTAACCTGATCCAATGTCACAGCATCAATCATTTCTGCCCGGCGATCAATATAGTCGCGCGGCAGCTTTTCCTGCTGCAAGCCGACCAGCGTTTCGGCCACCTGCCCGGATGACACCAGATTATTCACGGCATAGGAGCCTTTGAGATAGCTTTTTGCGGCAGCAAGTTCTTCCTCGGTCGGGCCATTGGCCGCCATGGCAGCAACCTGCTCGCGAATGACATTCAGGCTTTCCTGTGCCTTGTCCGGGCGCGTTGCCGTGGAAATGATGAGATAGGAAGCATGATCCTGCAAGGCAATACTGGACGAGACAGTATAGGCCAAACCGCGCTTTTCACGCACCTCCTCATAAAGACGGGAGGAAAAACCGACGCCCAGAATCTGGTTCATCAGATAGGCGGCGAAAAAGTCAGGATCGTTGCGGCGCAGTGCCGGATAGACAAAGTTGATCACCGTCTGCGGCAGCTCAAAATTGAGGCTGGTCGTGGTGCCAAAGGCCAGTGTGGCGTCAGCAACAGGTTTCAGATCGGCCTCTTCCGGCAGGTCGCCGAAAATCTTGTCCAGCATCGCCCCCAGCTCTTCTGCATTGATGGCACCAACTGCACCAATGGTCAGATTATCGCGGGCGAAATTCTTGCGATGAAAATCAACAAGGTCATCCCTGGTGATTGTCTGCAGCGACTTGATCGTGCCTTCTCCCTCGCGCGCATAGGGATGATCACCAAAGAGCACGGAGGAAAACTTGCGCGAGGCAATCGTCGATGGATCGTTTTCAGAGGCCTCGATGCCGGCAATGACCTGCTGGCGGATGCGGTCGATCGGTTCCTGATCAAAACGCGGCTTGTTGACGGCAAGGGCAATCAGTGACGTCACCGCGTCACGATTTTCCGCCAGCATGCGTACACCGCCATTGATGGAATCCGGCGAAGCGGAAAAGAACATCTCGCCGCCCAGATCGTCGATGCGCTCATGAAACGTATCGGAATCAAGATCGCCCGCCCCCTCATCGAACAGGCCGGTCATCAGATTGGCAAGCCCCTCCTTGCCGGCCGGGTCCTGCGACGTGCCGCCCTTGAAGGAAAAGCGTAAGGTAACGAGCGGAATGGAATGATCCTCAACCAGCCAGGCGCGAATGCCCTTTGGCGAGACCACTTCCTGAATTTCGATCGCATGGGCAGGCAGGCTTGCCGCAATCAGCAGGCAAAGACCAGAAAGCAGGCATGCCGTGCGTGCCACCAGAGATGCAACCAGCCCGGACGGACAACAGGTCAGATGGTCATTCCTCATTGAACCGCACCTCCGGTTTCGTTCAGCGTCGGGCCGCTCGCTGGCCCATCCGGATTTTCACGCGCCGTTTCCGGCCTTGTTCCGGGCGGCAGCAGATAGCTTGTGACAGACTGCTCATCGACCAGATAGCGTCTGGCCACATCCCTGACCTGATCGACGGTAACGGCCTTGATCCGCGCTGGCCAGTTTTGCAGATCCTCGATCGTCTGGCCGGTGGACAGCGTCGCGCCATAGATGCGTGCCATACCGGTCTGGCTGTCGCGGGCAAAGATCATCGACTTGAGAAAACGGTTGCGCGCCTGATCAAGCTCTACCTGTGTCACACCCTCCCTGATGATGCGTTGAATTTCCGCGGCAACAGCCTGTTCGAGATCATTGAGTGTCGCTCCGCCGCGTGGTGAGCCATAGACAGAGAAGGTTCCGTCATCCAGCGCGGTACTGTCATAGCTGGCGCCCGCGCTTGCCGCGATGCCCTTCCTGACCACCAGTTCATGATAAAGACGCGAACGCAGCGAGCCGCCGAGAATTCCCGCCAGCAGATCAAGTGCTGCCGCATCGCCTTCCTTCGCCCCCGGCGCCCGTTTTTCATTGGAATAGGATGGGACGACCCAGGTCACGCGGAAGGATGGTGTGCTGACACGCGGATCATGCAGGGTCACGACGCGCGCAGCCTGCTTTGCCGGCTCCTGTGGGCGATCACGCGGTGCAACATCCGCCCGCCTTGGCACTTTCGCCCATGTCTTCATGACGAGATCGCGCACATGTTCCGGCGTGACATCGCCGGCAATCACCAGAGTGGCATTGTTTGGCGTGTAATATTGCTCATAGAAATCGAGCGCATCCTTGAGGCTCAGCTTTTCCATTTCCTGCCGCCAACCCAGTACCGGCTTGCGATAGGGATGGTTATAGAAAAGCACCGCATCGGTATTTTCCATCAGCATGGCGGCGGGATTACTGTCCACGCGCATGCGCCGTTCTTCCAGAATGACATCGCGCTCGGTCTTGACCATGTCCTCTGTCAGGACCAGATTGGTCATGCGATCGGATTCGAATTCCATCACCATTTCCAGCGCATCCGGGGAGACTGTCTGGAAATAGGCCGTATAGTCATCTGATGTGAACGCATTTTCCTGCCCGCCAATCGCATTGATCCGGGCAGAGAATTCGCCTGCTGGATGATTTTTCGTACCCTTGAACATCAGATGCTCAAGAAAATGGGCAATCCCCGAAACGCCGGGTTTTTCATCTGCCGAGCCGACATGATACCAGATCATCTGCGTGACGACGGGGGCACGGTGATCTGGAATGACAACGACCTCAAGCCCGTTATCAAGCGTAAATCGGCTGGCATGCTGATAGGAGATGATTTCGGGCAGGGCAGTTTGCACCACCTCTGTCGTGGCCTGCCCGCTTTTTGCCGGATCAACGGGCGCAGGCCCTTCCGCCCATGCCGGCGCTAACGGCAATGACAAGATGAGTGCAAGCGTGGATGAGTACAACAAACGCCGGAGTGAGGGGTTTCGCACCAAACGACATCTCCATTCAAAATGAAAGTGCTGATGATGCACTTTCCAGCAGCGTTTCAAAGCGCAGTCCGCAATTGGATAAGCCTCAGCCTTGTACCGCCATATTGACGCTCTTCAACAACAACAAATTGTTCATCAAGCTCCACATGTGCGGCGGCATCTTCTTCCAATACCAGAACTGTGTCTGGATTAAGCCAGCCGCCCTGCAAGGCAGATAAAAATGCCTTTTCCCCCAACTGCTGGCCATAGGGCGGATCAGCAAAGACAAGGTCAAACGGTTCCATCGTGCCAATCATGCCAAGCGTGGTCGCATCACGGCGCAGGATTTTCGTATGCCCCTGCAGACCAAAGGCCTCGATATTCTGCCGCAACAGCCCCCTGCCTTCAGCCGATTCCTCGACAAAGACCGCATAACGCGCGCCGCGCGACAGGGCCTCTATGCCAAGCGCACCGGTGCCCGCAAACAGATCAAGCACACGCAAGCCCTCAAACCGCACACCCATGCCATGCGCAAGAATATTGAACAGGCTTTCGCGCGTCCGGTCTGTCGTCGGCCGGATGGCATTGGAGGATGGTGTTGCAAGAGCGCGTCCGCGAAACTTACCGCCTACGATCCGCACCGCTTCCTCCCGGACGAGCTGGTTTGCCGCCGCGTGGCTTGTTGCCATTTGGCTTGCCCTTGCCTGTCTTGCCGCCCGAAGGCTTGCCACCGGACGGGCGAGTCTTGTCGGGCTTGCCGCCGGCAAAGCGGCCTTCACCGGCCCTGCCTGCGCCAGAGCGCAAATCTGCGCGCTCGCGCTTGCCCGGACGTCGCTCGGCGCGTTTTTCCTTGCCGTCCTGTTCACCTGCCCGTTCATCAAGGCGGCGCGGACGGATCTTCATGTCCGCGCTCAGTCGGGCTGCACGATGCGGTTCTTGATGTTCAACCCGCGCAGTCGTTCTGGTTGCCGTCTTGGCGCTTGCCTTTTCAGTCTTCGGGCGCGCACCCGGCGCCATCCAGACATTCGCACTGCCGCGGCGGCGTGGCTCTGGCTGCTCTGACCTTACCGCACGCGGACGGCGGTGTTCAGGCGTGCTCGAAATCCATTCGCGTTCCTTGCGTGGACGTTCACCTGCCGTTTCGGAGAGTTCACGCGCCGTACGCCCTTTGACAGGCGCATTGGAAAAGGCATGCAGAACCGGCGCATCAAAATCCGCCCCCGATTCTTCAATCAGCCGTTCACCCAGCTGATCGCGCAGCGTCCGCCCCTTGATTTCACGCACAGCGCCCTCTTCCAGATCGCCAAGCTGGAACGGGCCATAGGAGACGCGGATCAGGCGGTTGACCGCGAGACCAAGCGCTCCAAGAATATTCTTGACCTCGCGATTCTTGCCTTCGCGCAGGCCAATGGAAATCCAAACATTCGCGCCCTGAACACGTTCGAGCTCTGCCTCGACGCTGCCATAGAACACGCCATCGACGGCAATGCCGTGCTTCAGCTCATCCAGCTGTTGCTGTGTCACCTTGCCATGCGCGCGCACGCGATAGCGGCGTAGCCAGCCGGTTGACGGCAGTTCAAGAACACGCGCCAGACCGCCATCATTGGTGAGCAGCAGCAGACCCTCCGTATTGATGTCAAGCCGACCCACAGACATGACGCGCGGCATATCGGACGGCAGCGCATCAAAAACCGTCGGACGACCTTCCGGGTCACGCGTCGTCGTTACCAGTCCGGCAGGCTTATGATAGAGCCAGAGGCGGGTACGTTCTGCCTGCGGCAGCGGCTTGCCATCCACGGTGATGATATCGGTGCGCCTGACATTGACTGCCGGGCTTTCCAGCACCTTGCCATTGACCGCAATGCGGCCGGCCGCGATCATCGTCTCTGCCTCACGCCGTGAGGCAATGCCTGCGCGCGCCAGACGCTTGGCTACGCGTTCCGTGCCCTCATCATCCGCAGACGGCACACGCTGTGTCTTGCGTGCAGGGCGTGCGCCTTTCCTGTCCGTGCTTTCGCCACGTGGTGCATCGCCTCGTGCACCAGCCGGACGGCCCTTGCGTCCAATAGGACGCTTGCCGCCTTCATTATTGTCTTCAGTTGTCATCCGGTTGGCCTTTCAGCAGCGCCAGCGCTTCACCGCGATCATGGCTGGAATACAGGCCGATAGGGGAGCGCCATTCAATTCCGTTCGCAAATCGTTTTCGATTTCGGGAATTATGCAGTAACAAATCACTCCATGCCTTGCGAGTGAAATTTCCGCAAGAATGATGAATTGGAGTGCAAATGGAAAAAGCTGGCAGTCTGAAAAGCCGCAAAAGGCTGCAGCCGATGGAAATGGCGCTGCAGGAAGCGCGTCTGGCGGCCGATCGTGGCGAAGTGCCAATCGGTGCGGTACTTGTGCGCGAAGGCGAAATCATCGCCCGCGCCGGTAATCGCACGCGCGAACTGAATGATGTGACCGCGCACGCGGAAATGCTGGCAATCCGGCAGGCAGGCAGCCTGCTGGGGTCAGAACGGCTGGTTGACTGCGATCTCTATGTGACGCTGGAGCCATGCGCCATGTGTGCGGCGGCCATTTCATTCGCCCGCATTCGCAGGCTTTATTATGCCGCATCCGATCCCAAGGGAGGCGGCGTGGAACATGGCGGACGGTTCTATACCCAGCCCACCTGTCATCATGTCCCCGAAATCTATACCGGCCTCGCGGAAAGCGAAGCCGGCGCCATTCTCAGGGATTTCTTCCGTGCAAAGCGTGACGCCGGATAATCGGGCAACCACCTTGCCGTGATGCATGGTTTACCCCAATCAGACCGCCTGGCGCGGTCCAGCCATATAGCGCAGCGTATTGTCGCGCAGGACAAAATGATGAATCAGCGCCATGGCAACATGGCCCACCACCAGCACAAGCAGAACCCAGCCCATGAACCCATGCCAGTTGCCAACCAGGGCAAGTTCCGAGTTTTTCATGCCCGTCTGGCCAAAGATCTGAATACCCAGGAATGAAAAGCCACGGTCATTGGCATAATTGCGCAGCAGCGCAACAAATGGCACCGCCAGCATCAGACCATAGATCAGAAGATGGACAAGCGTCGCCAGCATGCCGGTCACGCCCTCAAGCTGCGGGCGGCGGCTGAGATTGGCAAAGCCCCAGATGGAACGCAGAATGGCCAGAACAAGAATGGCAAAACCAAGCTGGAAATGGGCAGACCAGAACAGCTTGTAGACAGCAGTATCCTTCGCCACGGCACGCAGGATGACCGAGGCAAATTGCCAGAACAACATCAGCGCCATCACCCAATGGAATGCACGGCTGACGGAACCAAAAGAGGTTGGACTGTCCCAGATCGTGCTTTTGTCACGCATTGATTCGTCAAACTCCACAAATCACCAACCAGTTGTTCCTACGAAGCAATTCAGACCCATGGAACGCTGAATCGCCCTGACATGTTGTTTTCACGGTTCCGGACGGAAAACCGGGGGGCGATTTTCCTGAAACTGCTTGATATAAATCATATCGCGATGGATATTTCATGACTGCAATACAATGAACAAGTTAAATAAATAGAAAACGGCTGCGAATGCATTCGCAGCCGTTTACGCGAAACCAAAAGGTCTGATCAGTTCCAGGGCAGGTAATCGCGCCAGCTGCCCTTCTTGCCGGCGGCTTTCTTGCGGGCACGTTCCTTGACGGCTTCATCCTCTCCCAGTTCGCCCACAGGAGCCGTTGCAGCCGGCTGACGATAGGCCAATGGCGGCTCGCTCAGATAACGCCGGGTTGTCGATGAACCGCGCAACTGTTCCTCACGCGCCTTTTTCAGGGCCGCGATCCGCTCCGGATCGGTCTTGGGCAAATGCGATTCATGGTCTGCCATACGGCTGTTGCCACCCGGCAGGACGCCATATTTCTGGCCCGGCACTTCATCCTGCTCGACCGGCGAAACATAGCCATTCTTGTCACGATTTGCGGTAATTTCATCCCGCAAACGCTTGCGGCGTTCTTCCGGCGATTCCGGCCAGTTGCCATTTTCGCTCGAGGCAACCTTTTCCTGTGGCGGCGGCAAGGTGGCAACCTGACCGCGCTGATCCGGCGAAGGGCGCACAAGTTCCGGACGCGGCTTGTAATCGATGGCCGCCTTCTTCTTGCCCTGACCAAAGGTGGCCATATTGGACACATCGTCCAGGAGCTGGGCACCAGCCGACTTGTCTGTACCATAGGTCGGTGATGACACGCAGCCCGAAAGCGATAGCCCCGCTACGGCCGTCATCAAAACCAGAACGCGTCCCTCAATCTTCATAAGCGCCACTTCTTTTATGCCTGTCGGCCTTCAACAAAACGAGTTTTTACTCCGCTCTTGCATTAAAAACGGGCAACTCCAAGGCAAAACCGGAATTAACCGCCGGAAACCTTGTACATGAGTGAACCGCATGCGGCAATCACCATGTTGAACTGCCGGTGAAGCCTTGCTCCACGGGCAGTCCCGTCTGGTCAGGCCTCAAGCCTGCCCAGTGCCTTGAGTTCGCGCAGGGCCTCGGCATCGCGGGCCGAAACATCCGGGAATTCCGGATCCGAACCGACATCTTCCGTGTAACGCCATGAACGGGCGCATTTCTTACCCGTCGCGCGGGCCGGCACAACGCCAACCCCCTTGACTTCCGGCAGGGTAAACGCTCCTTCCGGCGCCTCGCCTTCGCGGATCGTGATGCCAGAGGTGATGCAGATTTCCGAGAAATCCAGACCGGCAAGCGAATCGCTCAGGCTCTTGTCCGAGATATAGACGACAGGCGCTGCCTCCAGCGACGAACCAATGCGCTTGTCGGCGCGCTCCAGTTCAAGCGCGCCGGTGACCACACGGCGCACCGCGCGAACCTTGCGCCATTTTTCCGCCAGAACATCATCGCGCCATTCAGCCGGCACGACGCGGAATTGCTCAGCATGAACCGAAAGGGCCTGTGGATAACGCTCAAGCCAGGCCTCTTCCATGGTAAAGGGCAGCATTGGCGCAAGCCAGGTAGTCAGATGATCGAAGATCGCGCGCACGGTCTGGAGGGCTGCCTTGCGGCGCTTGCTCGACGGTGCATCACAGTAAAGCGCATCCTTGCGCACGTCGAAATAGAAAGCCGAAAGCTCGACATTCATGAAATCAATGAGCGCACGCGCAATACGCTTGAAGTCAAACGCATCATAGCCGCTGCGAACAACTTCATCGAGTTCGGCCAGACGATGCAGCATCAGCCGTTCAAGCTCTGGCAGCTCGGCATGCGGCAGGTTTTCGCCTTCATCATGTGCCAGCGTGCCAAGCATCCAGCGGATCGTGTTGCGCAGCTTGCGATAGGCATCGATATTGGTCTGAATGATGCTCTTGCCGAGGCGCTGATCTTCCCAATAATCGGTGGTCATCACCCACAGACGCAGAATATCGGCACCCGATTCCTTGATGACATCCTGTGGCGTCACCGTATTGCCGAGCGACTTCGACATTTTCTTGCCCTGCTCATCCATGGTGAAACCATGGGTGATGACCGTATCATAAGGCGCACGACCACGTGTGCCACAGCTTTCAAGCAGGGAGGAATGGAACCAGCCGCGATGCTGGTCAGAGCCTTCGAGATAGATATCTGCCGGCCATTTCAGATCCGGGCGATCTTCCAGCGTGAAAGTATGGGTGGAACCGGAATCAAACCAGACGTCGAGAATGTCGCGCACCTGGATCCATGGCTCATTGGCACGTTCGCCGAGGAAGCGCTCACGTGCGCCTTCGGCAAACCATGCATCCGCCCCTTCGACCTCGAACGCATCGAGAATGCGCTTGTTGACCGCTTCATCCTGGAGAATATTGCCGTCTTCATCAACAAAGACACAGATCGGCACGCCCCAGGCGCGCTGACGCGACAGAACCCAATCCGGACGCGCCTCGATCATCGCGCGCAGGCGGGTCTGGCCGGCAGGCGGCACAAAGCGGGTCTCGTCAATCGCCTTGAGCGCGCGCGACCGCAGCGTCGTGCCATCGCCCAGATCCTTGTCCATATAGACAAACCATTGCGGCGTATTGCGGAAAATCACCGGTTTCTTGGAGCGCCACGAATGCGGATAGGAATGCTTCAGACGACCGCGAGCAAACAGCCTGTCATGAGCAATGAGCTGCTTGATGACAGCTTCATTTGCATCCCCCTTCTTGCCATTGTCATCAATGACGCGGGCCGGCCCACCTTCGCGATCCGGACCAAAGCCCGGCGCATCCTTGGTATAGAAGCCGGCATCATCAACCGGGAACGGAATGGCCGTATCAATGCCGCGCGCTTCCAGTTCACGCGCATGATCCATCCAGGCCTCAAAGTCCTCGCGGCCATGGCTTGGCGCGGTATGGACAAAGCCGGTACCGGCATCATCGGTGACATGCTCGCCGGCAATCAACGGAACGGTGAATTCATAGCCACCGCCAAAGCCTTTCAGCGGATGAACCAGAGTCAAACCCGCCAGTTCTTCGGCGGAAACGGTGCGCAGACGTTTGAATTCAAGCTTGGCCTTGGCAAAGCACTCCGCCGCAAGCTTGTCGGCAAAAATCAGCTTTTCACCCGGACGTGGACCAAAGTCATTTTCGGCGGCCGTAACTTCATAAAGGCCATATTCAATGCGCGGCGAATAGGCGACAGCGCGGTTACCCGGAATCGTCCATGGCGTCGTCGTCCAGATGACGACAAACGCCCCAGATAGATCTTGAATATCAGAAAAGCTCTTTTCGGCGTTTCCCCAAGCGAGCGCATTTACGCCTAGAACCGGAAACTTCACCCAGATCATATCCGATTCAACATCGTGATATTCGACCTCGGCTTCGGCGAGCGCGGTGCGTTCAACCACCGACCACATGACCGGCTTGGAGCCGCGATAAAGCTGGCCGGAGGTGGCGAATTTCAGAAGCTCGCCGGCAATGCGTGCTTCTGCATGAAAATTCATCGTCGTGTAGGGGTTTTCGAAATCACCCAGAATCGCCAGACGCTTGAATTCTTCCGACTGGATCTTGATCCAGCTGGTTGCGAATTCACGGCATTCCTTGCGGAATTCGTTGATTGGCACTTCGTCCTTGTTTTTGCCGGCGGCGCGATATTTTTCCTCGATCTTCCATTCGATCGGCAGACCGTGGCAGTCCCAGCCCGGAACATAGTTTGAATTATATCCGCGCATCTGGAACGAACGCGTGATCACGTCCTTCAGAATCTTGTTCAGCGCATGGCCGATATGGATGTTGCCGTTTGCATAGGGTGGGCCATCATGCAGCACATAAAGCGGGCGGTCCTTCGACTGCTCACGCAGCTTCTTGTACAGGTTGATCTGTTCCCAGCGCTCCACCAGCAGCGGCTCGCGCTGTGGCAGGCCTGCGCGCATCGGAAAGTTGGTCTGCGGCAGATAAAGGGTTTTGGAATAATCGATACGTGTGTCGCTCATAATGATGTTTGCCTGTCAAACCCGTCTGAAACGGCGGGGGAAATCTCAGATATTCAGGGACTGCAAGTTACAGCGGTTCGTTCCCGGACCTTCCTGCCAGATATTGCCGAGTGCAACATCAGCGCGGCGATCGGAAGGCCGGGCCAATAATTCGTATGGCCGTTATGACGAGGCTGAAATCTGTCATCATGCGCACGCTTTTAGCAACCGCACGATCAGGAATAAAGAGGCAGGGCGCAATATTCTGTCACCCTGCCGCTGATTTTCCGCCGGTGCTGACACATTTCTCAGTCGATGGAAAAATCAAGGCGATAGGTCGCCGATACACCAACCAGGAACTGATTGGCCGAGCCGCGCTCCTTCACAATGCTCGAATCTCTTGCCGGGCCCTGCAGACGGCTATATTCGGCAAACAGGCTGGTATCGATCTTTTCCGTCGTCGCCCAGGTGATTGCGCCGCCAACGCCAACCGACTGCAGGCCACCAGATGGCTTGTATTCGCTCAGCCCCGATGCAGCCGCTTCCTCTGCATTCACACCATAATAGGTGCGGAAATAGTCTTTCGAAGCGACAGTTGCGCGCGGGCCGCCGGAAATGCGGATTTTTGGCGTGACATCATAAAAGGCATCGGCGGCAAAATCGGCCACGACACCATTATGCGCGACAATGCCATGGCGCACTTCGCTGCGCACGCGCATCCAGTCGGTCGGATAGACATCGACAAAGACACCCGCCTCAGCGCCAAATTTCGTGTCATTCAGACCCTTGATCGTATCACCACGCTTGAAAACCAGCTGTCCTACCGGACCGACGCGGAAACGGTCATTGTCGATCAGCGCCCAGGAAATATTGTCATTGCGCGAGGAAAAACGCTCCGCCTCGCCCTGACGCCCCAGTTCAAACAATGGCTCGCCAAACAGACGATAGCTCTTGCTGCCATCAAATTTTGGCGCATAGAACCCCGCAGCCCCAACCTTGAGATACCAGTCGCCAGACCAGAAATATTTGCGTGGTTTTTCAGCATTCTGCGCCGCAGACACATCTTGTGCGTCTGCGGCCATTACAGGCGCATGGAACAGCAATGAAGCAACGCCCGCCATCAGAGCCACATAGACTGAACGAACCACCTGATACTCCCAACGCAATACTTGCCGATGTGACCGGCCCCGCATATTTCTCATAAGAATCTGTAAAATTAGGATTAACACCCCAATGATATGGGTTTAACTGAAAGACAGCTGATTATCCAGCAGAGAAAGCGGTTTTGCACCTGCAAGCAGTGCCCGCGCCTCTTCTTCATCGCGCCTGATCTGCGCCACCAGCGCATCAAGCCCGTCAAATTTTTCCTCACCGCGCAGGAAGCCAAACAGCGACACGGTTGCGATCTCGCCATAAAGGTCGCCAGAAAAATCGAACAGATAGGTTTCCAGCAAAGGCACGCCATCTTCATCGACGGTAGGCCGCTTGCCGAAACTGGCCACGCCATCATGCAGGCTGCCATCGGCGCGGCGGAAACGCACGGCATAAATGCCATATTTCAGCCCCGTCCTGCTTTGCAGCATCATGTTGGCTGTCGGAAAACCAAGGCTGCGGCCAAGCTTCTTGCCATGAATGACCTCGCCGCGCACGCGATAGCGATAGCCGAGCAGGCCGGCCGCTTCAGACACTTCTCCCTGATGCAAAAGATTGCGCACGCGCGTGGATGAAATCTGCATGCCGCCTTCATCAAGAAAGGCATCAACCAGCACGACACCAAAACCTGCCGCAGCGCCTGACTGTTGCAGGAATTGCGGCGTTCCGGTGCGTCCCTTGCCAAAGTGGAAATCATAGCCCGTGACGACAAAGCTTGCATGCAGCTTTTCCACCAGAATATGCTGCACGAAATCTTCTGCCGTGCGCGCGGCAAAATCAGCCGTAAAAGGCTGTTCGATCACCGCATCAAACCCCATGATGCGCAGGATCTCAGCCTTGGCCGCAGCATCCGTCAGACGGTCAACCGGCTCGCTCGGACGGAAATAGCTGCGCGGATGCGGCTCGAAAGTCAGAACCACGGCTGGCAGATTGTCGCGCCTGGCCTGTTCCAGTGCACGCTCCAGAACAGCCTGATGACCACGATGCACGCCATCAAAATTGCCAATCGCCACCACGCAATGTTGCAGCTGTTCTGGTACGGCATCGATTCCGGAAAGGCGCTGGAAAGGCATGGTGGTCATGGGCAGCGTCTGTCTTTCAATCTGTCAGGCAATTTCAGGAAAAGAGTTACACAAGTGCAGGCAAGGCTGCGATGGGCACATGGCCATGCTTTTGCAAGAAGGCTTCAAGACGCGCATGATTGATCTTGTTGTCCTCGACATAATCGGCAGCATGGACGCCACCGGAAATATAAAGCACGTCCAGACCATAATCCGCAGCCCCTTTCACATCGGTCAATATGCCATCGCCAATCGCCAGAATCCTGCTCTTATCGACCGGCTTGCCGCGCAGCATTTCTGCCGCGTGCAATGCCGCATCATAAATCGGGCGATGCGGTTTGCCGGCAATCAGTGTGCGGCCGCCAAGCTGGCTATAGGCGCGCGCAATGGCGCCAGCACACCAGACAAGACGCGAGCCACGCTCGACCTTGATGTCCGGATTGGCGCAAACGAAAGGCAGATTGCGTGAACGCAGGCGCAGCAACAGTTCCTGATAATCATCCGGCGTTTCGGTTTCATCGTCATAAAGGCCGGTGCAGACAACGCCACCTGCCTCATATTCCTCGACAAGCTCGACATCCAGACCATCAAAGATGGCGTGTTCGAAATCTCCACCAATATGAAAAACCTTGCGCGGACCTTCCGCGATCAGCTCGCGCGTCACATCCCCTGATGTCACCACACGGTCATAAGAATCAGCCGGAACACCCAGCTGGGTGATCTGCTTGATAACCCCTTGATGCGGGCGCGGCGAATTGGTGACGAGAACAACCGTCAGCCCCTTGGCACGGGCGCGCTTCAACGCATCGATGGCAGCAGGAAACGATGCCACACCATTATGAATGACGCCCCACACATCACAGAAAAGCACATCATACTGATCGGTGAGATCATCAAGGTGTTGTGGCAGTTTCATCTTACCCTCAAGAGTTATCCAGCCAATGGCCATCTGTTGTGACCCGCGCTTCCTCTAAACCAAGCCGGGCCATGTGTCACCACGTTTGCCTGATTGATAATACAAAAAGCACATGGCTATACCTTGTTAACCAGTTTTCCAGCTTTCAGGGCATGATGGCCAGTCAAGCCACATTTTGAAGGACACGACCTTGAAAAGGGTGAAGAAAGGCCCCATCTGCAGAAAACATGTGCGATGCAAAGCGCATGCCGCCATCAGATGCGGACGCACCATATCATTGTTTTTACAATGATTTTTGTACAATCGCGTATGATCGGCCTCACAGAAATGAAGAAAGTACCCTTTCTTCATTCAAGTCATCAAAAAAATGTCACCCATCCTTGACAAACGCCAGTACGACTTCTATCTCAAGGCCACGTTAGCACTCGCACGGGATGAGTGCTAACAGCACAGCGGATCGGTTGATCCGTCCACAGGGTTCAACGTCTATAACACCAAGGGTTATACCATGGCTGATATCAAGTTCCGCCCGCTTCACGACCGCGTCGTTGTTCGCCGCGTCGAATCCGAAGCCAAGACTGCTGGCGGCATCATCATTCCAGACACCGCCAAGGAAAAGCCGCAAGAAGGCGAAATTGTTGCTGTAGGCGCTGGCGCACGTGACGAGTCTGGCAAGCTGATTCCGCTCGAAGTCAAGGCTGGTGACCGTGTTCTGTTCGGCAAGTGGTCAGGCACGGAAGTCAAGATCGGCGGCGAAGACCTGCTGATCATGAAGGAATCCGACATTTTGGGTATTGTTGGCTGATTTGACGCCGATCGTCGGCGATTGGTCGACGGGGCGCATAGTCCATTCCTGAAATCATCATACCTATCTGAGCGGGAAATTCCCAGGAGAGTAACATGGCTGCTAAAGACGTAAAATTCGGTCGCACTGCGCGCGAAAAGATGCTGCGCGGCGTCGATATCCTTGCTGACGCTGTAAAGGTAACGCTCGGCCCGAAAGGCCGTAACGTCGTTATCGACAAGTCCTTCGGCGCTCCGCGCATCACCAAGGACGGTGTATCGGTCGCCAAGGAAATCGAACTGGAAGACAAGTTCGAAAACATGGGCGCACAGATGCTGCGCGAAGTAGCATCCAAGACCAACGACACTGCTGGTGACGGTACCACCACCGCTACCGTACTTGGCCAGGCCATCGTCAAGGAAGGTGCCAAGGCAGTTGCTGCCGGCATGAACCCGATGGATCTGAAGCGCGGCATTGATCTTGCTGTCAACGAAGTCGTTTCGATCCTGCTCAGCAAGGCAAAGAAGATCAACACCTCTGAAGAAGTTGCCCAGGTTGGCACCATCTCTGCAAATGGCGAAGCAGAAATCGGCAAGATGATTGCTGAAGCCATGCAGAAGGTTGGCAATGAAGGCGTCATCACGGTTGAAGAAGCCAAGACCGCCGAAACCGAACTGGAAGTCGTTGAAGGCATGCAGTTCGACCGCGGTTACCTCTCGCCATATTTCGTCACCAATCCTGAAAAGATGGTGGCTGAGCTCGAAGACGCCTACATCCTGCTGCACGAAAAGAAGCTCTCGAACCTTCAGGCTCTCCTGCCGGTTCTCGAAGCTGTTGTTCAGACCTCGAAGCCGCTTCTCATCATTGCCGAAGATGTTGAAGGCGAAGCTCTGGCAACCCTCGTTGTCAACAAGCTGCGCGGTGGCCTGAAGATTGCTGCCGTCAAGGCTCCTGGCTTCGGCGATCGCCGCAAGGCCATGCTCGAAGATATCGCCATCCTCACCGGTGGTCAGGTTATCTCCGAAGACCTCGGCATCAAGCTCGAATCCGTCACGCTCGACATGCTCGGCCGTGCCAAGAAGGTTTCCATCACCAAGGAAAACACCACGATCGTTGACGGTGCAGGTCAGAAGGCTGAAATCGACGCTCGCGTTGCCCAGATCAAGCAGCAGATCGAAGAAACCACCTCTGACTACGACCGTGAAAAGCTGCAGGAACGCCTTGCCAAGCTCGCTGGCGGCGTAGCAGTCATCCGCGTTGGCGGTGCAACGGAAGTTGAAGTGAAGGAAAAGAAGGACCGCGTTGACGACGCCCTGAACGCAACCCGCGCTGCGGTTGAAGAAGGCATCGTCCCAGGTGGCGGCACCGCCCTGCTGCGCGCTTCGACCCAGATCACCGTCAAGGGCGCAAATGCTGACCAGGAAGCTGGTATCAACATCGTCCGTCGTGCAATCCAGGCTCCCGCTCGTCAGATCACGACCAACGCTGGTGAAGAAGCTTCGGTTATCGTTGGCAAGATCCTTGAAAACTCGTCCGAAACCTTCGGCTACAACACCGCCAATGGCGAATTCGGCGACCTGATCAAGGCTGGTGTCGTTGACCCGGTCAAGGTTGTCCGCACCGCTCTGCAGAACGCAGCTTCGGTTGCTGGCCTCCTGATCACCACCGAAGCCATGATCGCTGAACTGCCGAAGAAGGACGCAGCTCCTGCCGGCATGCCAGGCGGTATGGGCGGTATGGGCGGCATGGACTTCTAAGTCCATAAAGCTGACGCTTGAAAACAAGACCTGCACCGCAAAAGCGGTGCAGGTTTTTTATGCGATCAGCTCAAGGTAAACGGCTCGTTGCATGAAACAGACAGTGTACCCGCTGCAACAACACATATCCCGCCAGATATCGGAATTTTCATAACGATTGTGAATCGCTTCCAGCGAGTTCCAAGCCTGTCAGGAAGATGAAATCTGCAGCCTCTGGCTTCAGCAAAACTGCACAGCGAGAAAAGTTTTATTTTATAGATTTCGGCTTTTCTTGAATTAATTCCTAATGACTATGCACAGGAAATATTTTTCTATCCGCGCAAGTTTTGACAATTATTATAAATTAGAAATATATCATTGACATATACTGCACATTGTGCTGCTTACCACGCGTAGACCTCCTATATGCCCCCGCACAGGGGAGGTCTTGTCTCCGGCGACAGGAAAGGTAGGCGTTAGCCTACCTTTCCACACCGTCCAGGCCTTGCATTCCCTTGAATATCAGCTGTCCGCGCTCCAAGACCATGCCTTGTCTTGAGATGTTGTCTTCTCTGCCCTATGTTTCTGATAATATTTCTCAGCCATGAAAATGGAGGGCTGCGTGCGCAAGGAAATGCCGATTGACAGTGCCCCGATGGATGGCAGCAAGATAACCGTCGTCTGGACGGATGATGACGATCAGCGCAATGAATCCATCGCTCAATATCGCGCCCTTGACCGCCTGCGCGCATCAGGCGGACAATGGGACGAAAATGATGCAGGCTGGTGGACTTTCATCGACAGCAGGACACAGCGCAGGATCGAACCGACCGCCTGGATCGTCGAAACCGATGATGGTGACGACGAGAACGATTGAATATGATCAAAGCCTGAACTGAACCTGACCGGAGTTGCAACCATGACCGCCACGCGCAAGGAAACAGACAGCTTCGGTATCATAGAGGTTCCGGCAGATCGTTATTGGGGCGCGCAGACCCAGCGTTCCCTGCAGAATTTCAGGATTGGCGGCGAGCCTATGCCACTGCCGCTCATTCATGCGCTGGGCATGGTCAAACGCGCGGCAGCAGAGACCAACATGGCCCTGGGCAAGCTTGACCCGACCCTTGCCAAGACAATCATCTTTGCCGCAAACGAAGTGATTGAAGGCAAGCTCGACGAGCATTTTCCGCTCGTCGTCTGGCAGACCGGCTCCGGCACGCAGACCAATATGAATGTCAATGAGGTCATCTCAAACCGCGCCATCGAGCTTCTGGGCGGTGAAATGGGCTCGAAAAAGCCGGTTCACCCCAACGACCATGTCAATATGAGCCAGTCATCCAATGACAGCTTCCCCACGGCCATGCATATTGCCACCGCTCTGGAAACGGTCAACCGGCTTTATCCCGCCCTTGAGCACCTGACCCAGGCGCTGAAAGCCAAGGAAGAAGCGTTTCGCGACATTATCAAGATCGGCCGCACGCACACGCAGGACGCAACACCCATAACACTCGGGCAGGAATTTTCCGGTTATCGCGCAGCGCTTGATTATGCCCGCCACCGCATTGAACGGGCACTTGGCGATGTCTTTCTGCTTGCCCAGGGTGGCACCGCAGTCGGCACGGGCCTCAATGCACCTCTCGGCTTTGATACAGGCTTTGCCAAGGCAGTGAGCACCATCACCGGCCTTCCGTTCAAAACCGCGCCCAACAAGTTTGAGGCGCTGGCAAGCCATGGCGCGATCCTGAACCTGCACGGCAGCCTCAATGCCCTGGCAGCGGATCTGTTCAAGATTGCCAATGATATTCGCCTGCTCGGCTCCGGCCCGCGCTCCGGTCTTGGCGAACTGGTGCTGCCGGAAAACGAGCCCGGATCATCGATCATGCCCGGCAAGGTCAACCCGACCCAGGCCGAAGCCCTGACCATGGTGGCAACACAGGTCTTTGGCAACCAGACGACCATTTCCGTCGCCGCCAGTCAGGGCCATTTTGAACTCAATGTCTACAAGCCCGTGATTGCCTTCAATGTGCTGCAATCAATCCGGCTTTTGAGCGACGCCATGCTTTCCTTTGCCGATCATTGTGTCACAGGCATTGAACCAAATCCGGAACGCATTGCAGAATTGCTCGACCGTTCGCTGATGCTGGTGACAGCACTTGCTCCGGCCATCGGTTATGACAATGCGGCAAAAATCGCCAAGGCGGCACACAAAAATGGCACAACATTGCGCGAAGAGGCGCTTGCAAGCGGGCTGATCAGCCCAGAAGACTATGACAGCCTTGTCCGGGCAGAACGCATGATTGCCCCTGATTGATCGCCCGATTGTCCAATCCTGATAAACAATCTGTCATTGCAGCGCTATCTATTCCGACTGTTTTGATCACATTAAGCTGACCGCAATCAAAAAGGAGACGGTCTTAGAGCCCGACTCAAAATTCCATTTTTGCGATACGCCTCGTCATTCGCCTGATTGAGGAGATGACCATCCAAGCTTGTGA